>NZ_JAYKKK010000004.1:0-302012 GCF_036913655.1 Companilactobacillus sp. HBUAS56275 | reverse complement strand
CCTGTTCCCATGCCGAACACAGAAGTTAAGCTTCTCCACGCCGAAAGTAGTTGGTGGGAAACTACCCGCGAGGATAGGTAGCTGCCACGCTAATGATAAGAGATCAACTTAGGTTGATCTCTTTTTTTGTGCTTTAAAATATGTTTTCAGAAATTATAAAAATACTTTTTCAATTTATTAATTTCAGATTAGTTGTAAGAACTATTTTAAAGGGCATTTCATTTTACAAATGAAATGCCCTTTTCAAAACCCTTATTGTTTATTATGAAATAAAGCTTAGCATTTTGAAAAAATACGATTCTTTCAATCTATATTTTTACTTTTTATGAAAATTATTTTTTTCTGAATTAAGGAACCATCAAGGGCTATACTTATTTAAAATAAGGCGTAAAATAACTTATTGGTATAGATAATAAAATATATTCATATTTCTATAAATATCTTGTCTATTTATTTAAGTTCCAAAATGTTGTGGGTTAGTTATTTAAAAAAATATTTACAATAATATAAATAAACACTATAAAAATTTGAGTATGTTCTATTATAATAGAATTAATTCTATCTATGGGGGTGGAGTTCTTGGATAGCTTTACTGACTTATTTTTATCGAAGTCCGAAATCGAAAAAATACAATTATTTAATAAAATAAAGTTAATAAGGACTAATCAGCTTGCTAGCGCAGATCTTATCGGAACATATCGTAACCGAGACATTAAGGTAAAGGATATTAATTTACGAAAAGCTGCCTATCAAATGAATAAGAGTTATGGTAGCGTCTATAATACTTTTTTAGGAATTCAAGAGGATTTTAAACGAATTCTAAAGAAAAAGAAGTATTCGACTGAGGAAATGTTCGACGTTACTAGGGATGCTTATCATGCTTATTTAACGACTAATTCTGATGGTTATCTATTCTTAGATGCCATTGTAAAGGAAAAGGAAAGTTCATTTAAACATTTCTATCAAACACTTGATAGTAGTAAGGCAACTGTCTTACGTCATTTAAAGCCGATGAGGGGCTATTTGAAACGTTTTGGTGTCAGAATAGCTTATGAACCAATGCGCTTCGTAGGTGATGAGGAATCTATCCGTTTGGCTATCGCAGCATTGTATTGGAATGCTACTCGGGGATACGTATGGCCATTTGAAGATTTCACACAAAAGACTGCTTTTAAAGTTGTTGATATTGCGTTAGATAAATATCGTTTAAAACCAACAAACTATATTACTAAGACTTTCTATGCTTACGTCGTTATGGCTCATTTGTATCGTATTATCGCTGGAAATCACGTAACTAACATGGATGCTTTGAATGTCATTAATTATCCTTTCCCTAACATTTTCGAAAGTGCCGGTCCAATGCTTGAGGGGGACACTGGTAGCGAAAAGGTTCGTGAATTGAAACGTGCCATTAAAGAAGATGTCAGCTATGAGGAGCAAATGTTCCAATCAGCCGATTTCTATATTCTTTTGATGTGTGTTCCAGCAACATTTGAGGTGTCAGAAGATTATCTTCAATCAGTATCAAAACAATTAGTCAGATATAATCCTTTATTTGCTAACTTTATTGATGATTTCTTGGAATTGATTCCAATTGACGTTGAACAAACAATCTCTGATATGGCAATGTCACATAGTGAATTTTTGAGATATAAATATAATTTAACTACATGTATTATTGGTGTATTGGCTTTGGATCATAATTATATTGAGATTCTTAACTTGTACTCTGGGTTTGGCGATGCCATCAGTAAATTGAATGATGAAGGACTGGAGAGTAAAATCTATTCAACTGTTCAACATTTGATGCTTCGTGATAAGTATCAATCATTGACTGGAAAAGCTAAACAAATTTCAGAGGCTATCTATGCAATCGCCTATAGATTCTTCTCACTATATAATAAGAACATTCAGGTCAAAGTTTATCTTGAACTTGAATCATTCTTCTTAGTTTATTCAGATTTATCAGTGACATTACAATCATTGCCATACGCTAAGATCGTCAGTGATCCTAAAGAGGCTGATATTATTGTCACGGCCAATAGTGCTAATCCACCAGAAGACCAAATGAATGATAATGTATGTATCTATCGTTGGATGTATAACGGTGTAGATGGACAAATGGGTGGCTTATTAAACTTAATTTACAAGATCTGGACTGAAGAAAAGGTTAACGAAAATCCAAATCTTTAGTGAAAAAAGTTGCAACAATTTTCAGAATATATTATGATGAGGGTTGTGCGATGAGTC
This sequence comes from Companilactobacillus sp. HBUAS56275, assembly GCF_036913655.1. Lineage (NCBI taxonomy): Bacteria > Bacillati > Bacillota > Bacilli > Lactobacillales > Lactobacillaceae > Companilactobacillus > Companilactobacillus sp. HBUAS56275. The sequence continues at coordinate 299,762 of NZ_JAYKKK010000004.1, read as the reverse complement.
GAGAGCCGTCGAATTAGGACGGCACTTATGAAGGTAGGGTATCGAGCACTACTCACCGGATTTGTGAGGGATATCTATAGAAACTGGATGTGAACCGGAATCTATTTACTCATTTTGAGTACTACCAAAAAAACCATGGTTAATTTATACCATGGTTTTTTTTATAGGAAAATTTATAGAAGAGGTGAAAAAATGCGAGCACAAAGAATATGGTTACTACTTTTAAATATTGCGTTCAATTTGGTAATGGGATTCATTTTACCGGTTAATACGATCTTCATTCATAAAAATCTGCATGAAACCTTGGTAACAGCAGGTTTTACTTTGATGGTCTATTCAGCTTTTATGATGATTGGTAACGCAATGGGCGGTATTATGTTTGATCGTTTTTCAAAACGTGGGACATTGTATATCGGTTATATTATTTCTATCGTATCTTTATTAGGTATGTCAGTTCATCATGTTTGGCCTACATATGCCATTATGTTATTCATTTTAGGATTCGGAATGGGACTTATTTATACGGCGGTCAATGCCTATACCGCGTTCGTAGCTGAACAAATGGTAGGTAATAGCCGAGTCGTCTTTAATAATATGTATTTGGCATCAAATATTGGTATCGCTGTAGGTTCAACAGCGGTTGGATTCATATTCAAGTGGAGCATTTTTCTTACTTTCTTCATACCAATGTTGTTATTTGTTTTAAGTGCAATTATTTTGATGTTTAAAGCCAATTTATTGGAGCATGTTTCAGAACACAGTGATTCTGAGCAACAAGCCAACTTTGAAAATGACGATGTTGATCCACGAATTGAGATTGGCTCGGAACGTTTTAATTTAAATCTCTTCATTATTTGTGCTTCTATCTTCATTGTCTGGTTAGGTTACTCACAGTGGGACAGTAACTTGTCAGCTTATATGTTGAATCAAGGTTACACAACACGTGAATACGGACTTGTCTTTACAATTAATGCCGGTTCATTGTTGATCATTCAACCAGTAATGAATCGTGTCATCTCAAAAATCTTTAAACTTTTGAAATATCAAATTTTTATTGGAACAGTCATTATGGGATCATCATTCTTATTATTACCAGGGGCAAAAACTTATCTAGCATTTGTAATTAGTATGTTAGTGTTAACTGTTGGTGAATCAATGGTCTTTCCAACCATACCAGCTCTGTTGAGTAAAATGTCGACGAAACGTAATCGTGGAACTTTCCAAAGTTTCTACAGCATCTTTGGATCATTAGGACGTGCGGTTGGTCCTTATGCAGGTAGTTTGATTATTACTGCATTATCATTCTCAACATTATTTGTTGGCATTACTATTTCAATGATTATCGTAGCCGTTGCTATGATAGGCGTTAAAGAATTAGCGTAAGTGAGGGAATATCATGATAATTTTTCTTTTGATATTGTTATTACTAGTCGTTCTAATTTTGAACGCCTTTTTTTTATTTATTCAAAAAAGAGGTTCAAAGGCTTTAGGTGGTGAAGCACCTAAGGTCAAAATGGATGAAGGATTAGTTGAACAAACAGAAATATTTTTAAAAAAGCCAAAACAAGAATGGAAAATAAATTCGAAATTTAATCATAGTCAGTTATATGGTTGGTTTACCGATAATCAAAGTACTACAACTGTTATTCTGGTTCATGGCTTTGGTGTTGATCATAAATCTTTAGACGTACATGCCCAACTGTTTGATAGATTAGGCTTAAATATTTTGCAGATTGATAACCAGGCTGCTGGTAAGAGTGAAGGTAAGTACTTGGGCTTTGGTTATATTGAAAGTTTGGATTTATTGGAATGGATAAAGGAAGTTAATAAAAAATTTCCTAGTGGTAAGATTATTCTTTTTGGTGCTTCCATGGGAGCTGCTACAGTAATGTTGACAACTCAGTATCAATTACCAAAGAATGTTAAACTAGTTATTGAAGATTCTGGATACACGAGTGCCTCGAAAATCTTGAGTTATCATTGTCAAAAAAGGTATCATATTAAAGGCAGATATTTGATCAAGGGAATTTCACTAGTCTCTAAAGTACGGGCTGGTTTTTCATATGCAGAGGCTGATTGTACGAAAGCTTTGGAAAAAAATACCTTGCCGATCTTATTTATGCATGGAAAAAATGATTTTACAGTTCCATTCGAAATGCGTGAAAAGTTATTAACATGTGGAAAATTCCCGAGAATGTCTTATGAAAGTCAAGGGGTTCATATCAGGAGCTACTATGTGGATTCTAAAAAATATCAAGGTGCTGTGGAAAACTTTTTGAAAGAGTACCTCTAGGAGAAAATAATGAAAATCAAAGTTACCGATTTTATTGAGAATATTCAAGAAGAAAAATTTAAGCAAACTAAATTAGATATTAGTAAAGATGACTTGTTGCAAGAGGATTTATGGTCATTGAACAAGACTAAGGAACAATTGGAAAAAGATCTTGCTGATAATGAGCTCTCACAAATTATCATTCACGTTGCTGATGCTGAGTTCCCAATTGATTATTATTTGGAAACAGGAATCATCAATTTACCTTTTGCCGATGCTAAGAAAGTTACCCACTTCTTCGATGATGATGCTGAAGCTGAGACAAAATTCTATCTCTCCACTGTTTGTGACTACCTCAATGTTTCTAAATTCCATATTGATTTAATTTCTGAAAATAGCTTAAAAAATGATGAAATTAAGCACGCAATGGATATAATGAAAGAGAACTATGAAACTTCTTTAGAGAACTTCTCTAAAAAAGATGAAGAGGAAAAAGAGGAAAAATAATGAATTCAATGCTACTACTTTTAGTAATGGGAGTAGGAGCTGGAGTTCTTGGTGCAATTTTAGGAATTGGTGGAGGAATGATTATTACGCCGGTTCTAACTATTATGATGGGGTTAGATATTAAGTATGCAATCGGTGCTAGTATCATCTCTGTTATTGCCACGAGTTCTGGTTCCACAATTGCGTACTTAAAAGACGACATGTTAAATTTGCGTGTGGCCATGTTCTTGGAAATTGCGACAACCGTTGGTGCTATTATGGGTGCCTTATTGGTAGGTGTATTTTCAAGTAATTTCTTATATGTCTTATTTGGTTTCTTCCTACTTTATTCAACTTACAATATGATCCGTAAGTTGATGGATAAAAAAGGTGAGAATGTTTATACCGGACATGATCCAATCGTCGATAAATTTAAATTGGCAAGTACTTATTATGATAAAGCGGAGCAGAAACAAGTTGATTATTCAATGAAAAACGTTCCTGGTGGTTTTATCATGATGTGGGCTGCTGGTTTAGCCAGTGGTTTATTGGGTATTGGTAGTGGTGCCTTCAAGGTTATTGCTATGGATACAATTATGAAAATGCCATTGAAGCCATCAAGTGCTACTAGTAATTTGATGATGGGTGTTACTGCAGCAGCTAGTGCTACAGTATACTTCTTTAATGGTTCAATTCGTCCCGATATTGCTGCACCATTGGCAATCGGTGTTTTAGCTGGAGCAACTATTGGTGCCCGTTTGATGCAAGTCTTGAAGCCAAGAATCATCAGAATGATTTTTATTCCTATTATTCTTTACATGGGAGTACAAATGGCTCTTAAAGGATTTGGGGTGAATATCTAATGAATAATAATACACATGAAGAAACTCGACAGGTTGAATTAGTAATTGGTAAAATTTTGCGTATCGGTGTTGTCACTTCAGCAATCGTTATTTTAATAGGTATGGCCTTGTACTTTATGAGTGGTAGCGGCTATGCCTCAGGTGAATTTCCACGTCGATTTATGGAAATCTTTGCTGGTGTAGCGGCTGGAAAATCATATGCGGTAATTATGCTAGGTGTCTTCCTACTTATTTTGACACCAGTATTACGTGTTGTAGTTTCTATTTACGCTTTTTATAAAGAACACGATAATCTCTATGTAATTATTACAACAATCGTTTTAGTTATTCTGATTTTTGCTATGTTTATGGGATATCGAAGTTAGTTGAAAATAAATAAAAAGAGCCTGATGTGATAATAAATGAATATCACATCAGGCTCTTTTTATTTTTCTTAGTTATCAATAGAATCAATTAGTGACCACGATATTGTACTTGTGTAGATTCCAGCTTTATTACCTTTATTTATCGCTAATAGTATTCCACTATCAGTGGTCCAAGAATCCGCAATATTTTTAATTTGTGTGTCATCGGTATCTTTCGTATGCGTGGCGACGGAAAAACCGTTTTTGATGCTGTGATTTTTGCCATTGGCATCTCGATAAAAAAGGTTACCTAATAATTTATTCTTATCTTTATCAGTTGAGACCAGATCGTCAGCTTGGGCTTGAACAGACCACCGACTTCCCTTTTCTCGACTGTCAACAACATTAATTTGCCATTTACCAAGTCGAGGCAGTATTTCATCAGTGAAGGAACCGTTAATGGGTTTGAACGAAACTATGTTTTGTACATAATCAAATGCTAAATTCCCACCGACGGTGATTTGTCGCGTAATAGTATTACTGGTATTGCCATCCTGATCTGTAACGTAGAAGGAAACCGTATTGATTTTTTCCAGTGAATCACTGCTTATTGGGAGATTAAATTTACCAGATGAATCAACGATATTTTGCATTTCAGTAGAACTATTATTTAATTTTTGATGCACAGTTAAATTCTGATAGTAGGGATTGTTATTACTACCAGCATAAGTTACCTGGGCTGGAATATTAACATCTTCATTTTCTTTTACCTTGATGATATTAGGGGAATCACTATCTAGATTTAATTTTCTAGACCTAATTTTAAAAGGAATAGTATTGGCATCTGTAATAAGATTATCACCTTCGAAAGAAGCATGGGCCGAAGGAACCGTTAGAGTTTCTGAAGCATTTTTTTCAGTTTTACCATGTAACTCGATGATGGCAGTCCTACTATTAGGAGTAAGTTTATCTGGGAGTTGAAATTTAAGCTCGGAATTATTAAAAACGTTTGGATCTATTTGGTGTGGCTTGTTGTCTAATGAGTCTGGATAAGTTATTGTTCCGCTAGTGAATTTAATATGAGTAGGTACATTTATTTTTGCATTGATTTTGTCCCAATTCTTAGTCCAACCTTTATAATTCAGCGTATAAGTGTATCTAATATCACTGTTGGGATCGACGGTATTGTTACTTTCAGTGATTTCACTCCCACCTTGAGAATCGTCATAAATAGCCGGAGTTGCTTCAGCATCAACGAATGAGGGGATGGATTCGAAAACTAGTAAGTTATTTTCAGAGTATCTACCGGTAGATCCAGTGAATCCCCAGTAAAGTTTAGTATTATCTCCTGTTAGTCCAAAGTTTTTTGTATCAATATTGAAAGATGTTTGTACTACATCGTTGGTAATAGGAGCTCCTGTACTTGGATTTTTGTCGTTGTAAGCGTAAGTTATAGTTCCTTGTGAATGATCGGTATCACTTTTAGGTGTCCAAGTAATAGTAACGTGATGCCATTGACCATCTACTAAATGAGGTCGGATTTTATAGTTATTTCCGTGATTCATTGTAATGTATCTTGGAAAATTGCTCATATCATTTATATAGGTAGTTTCCAAAGCTGGATAATTACCAGCAATATGACGATTAGAGTTACTACTACCTCCGGAAACATCTAAGTCAAAGGAAACACCTTCACCAGTTCCAGAGGAGTTTGGTTTTTCTCGATTGACGAAAGTATCAAACTCTAAAGCCCAACTATTTTGAATGGCTGTTTTTGTAGTCTTAGCAACGGAACTATGATCACCATGGTCCCAATCAGCCCCCCAGACACCCAAAGCTTGTCCATTAACTGGAATTCCGTCTGCGGAGAGTGCAATTGAATTTTCTGCATTATTATCGTTCTGGAGAACAAAGGCCATTCCATCACCGACTAATTTTGAAGGATCCTTATTTGGATTTGTATCAGGACCAAAATAGAGCCACATTGAGGCTTTTTGGGGATGTCGAATATCAAAATAATTATCAGCGTTTCTATTACTCCATACAGCACCAGTCTGATAGGTACCATTGGTCATTTTAATTACACTGGTTCCTTTAGTATCTGGATTAGTCGATTGGGTTATTTGAGCATTATTAGTCGTACTTGAATTGAACATATTATTTGAAGGTACAATAACCGGTCTACCCAAACGTTTTTCGGCTGCCTTTTGGAAATCAGCAACGACAAAGGCATTATTATCCCAATTCAATCCTTTAGGTGTGTGTGATAAAGCATACTCATAGTCAGCATTATCATCCGCTTTAACTATTTGGATATGATTAAATAAATAAAGTACGAGTAAAAGCATTATCCCAATAAAGATTAATAATAGTTGTTTCAAACCATTACGTTTAGTCATGAATATTCCTTTCATATGACAAAATCACTCTACAAAGAAATCTTAACAAATAAAAGAATATTTAACATGCCATATAACTCTAAAAAATATTGTGTTTTTATATATAAAAAATAAATAAATAATACAAATAAATATTATTTATTTTGTGGAGATAAAAGTACTTTAAGAGAGTGAAATTAGATTGTGTGAAATATAATAGTTTACAATTCCTTAAAATAAGAATAGAATGTATGCATAAATGATAAGGAGGGATGATTTATGGCAGAAAATATTGCAATCGATGCTACCAAGCCAATCCCCTTGGATGACCACTTGTGTTTCTCTCTCTATGCAACTTCACGTGCAATTCAAAAGTTATATCACGATGGACTTAGTAAAAATAATTTAACTTACCCACAATATTTGGTTTTAGTTTCTCTTTACGAATACGATAATGTTACTGTTAAAAAATTAGGTGAACTACTTTCACTTGATTCAGGTACTCTGACACCATTATTAAAACGAATGGAAAAAGAAGGATTAGTCACTCGTCAACGTAGTAAGGAAGATGAACGTGTTGTTAATGTGAAGTTAACTGATCTAGGAATTTCTAAGCGTAAAGAAGTAAATGAGTTGCCAGAAATACTTGTAGCGAAGAGTAATTTTACAGCTGATGAATGGAATACATTAGAAGATCTATCGAAGAAATTGTTTACTAACATAACAAAATAAGGATTCACCTTAATTGGTGAATCCTTATTTTTGTGGAACTATTTTAATTTTTTAACTTTATTGAAGAGTGAACTGTCATCAGGAGTCTTGTTGTCACCAGTACGTCCAATATCATAATCGGAATCTTTCATGGCTTCAACTTTACCCATTAGATAACCATTACCAACTTGTGAGAAGAAGTCATGATTACTTGTTCCAGTTGAAATACCGTTCATAACGATAGGGTTAACGTCTTCAGCATTACCATCTGGGAATAGTGGTTCTTGTCCTAAGTTCATCAAAGCCTTATTAGCGTTATAACGAAGGAAAACGAGAACTTCATCGACCCAACCAACTTCTTTGTACAATTCTTTAGTATATTTCTCTTCATTATCGTAGAGAGTATAGAGTAAATCGTACATCCAGTCTTTCAATTCAGATTGTTTATCTTCGCTCAATTCGTTGAAACCTAATTGGAATTTATAACCGATATAAGTTCCGTGAACTGACTCATCGCGGATGATCAACTTAATGATTTCAGCAACGTTAGCTAGTTTGTTATTACCTAAATAATAAAGTGGTGTGTAGAATCCTGAATAGAAAAGGAAACTTTCAAGGAAGACACTGGCAACTTTCTTTTGAAGAGGTTCACCGTTTTGATAAATATCGTTGATGAACTTAGCTTTCTTTTGAAGGTATTCGTTGTGATCTGTCCAGTCAAAAATCTCTTCAATTTCTTCGGCAGAATTCAAAGTACTGAAAATAGATGAATAACTCTTAGCGTGAACTGATTCCATGAATTCAATATTGTTGAAAACAGCTGTTTCAGCTTGAGTACGAGTGTCCTTCAACATAGCTTGAATACCATCTTGTGATTGAAGGGTATCTAGTAAGGTCAAACCACCAAAAACGTGTCCAACTACGGTTTGTTCAGCAGGACTAAGGGTACGCCAGTCATCTAAATCGTTGGAAAGAGGAATACGTGTATCCAACCAAAATTGTGAAGTCAACTTTTCCCAAGTTTCCTTATCGATTTGGTCTTCCAACTTATTCCAGTTCATTGATTTGTAATATGTATCAACCATTATAAAAATTTCCTCCTAGATAGAGCAGCTTTCGCACTCGTTACTGCCAATTTCATCGTTATTTTCGGTAAAGGTTCTAACGTAATAAAGTGATTTGATGCCCTTATAGTAAGCATAGTTACGAAGAATACTTAAATCACGTGTTGTTTGTTTAGTATCGTCTGCAGCTTTCCAATCGTAAAGACCAGCAGGGATTTCTGAACGCATGAAGAGAGTCAAACTCATTCCTTGATCAATATGTTCTTGGGCTGAAGCATAAGTATCGATAACTTTTCGCATATCAGTGTCATAAGCTGACTTGTAATACTTGATAGTATCATTACTTAAGAATGGTGCTGGGAAGTATAATTTACCATTCTTCTTTTCCTGACGTTCTTCGACCAATCTAGTAACAGGTTGTAAACTAGCACTGGTATTGTTGATGTAAGAGATAGAACCTGTTGGTGCAACAGCCATACGGTAGGCGTTATAAAGTCCATCACGCATAACGTTGTCTTTTAGTTCTGACCAATCCTTTGGTTGAGGAATGAAGGTGTCATTGAAGAGTTCTTTGACAGCGTCAAGTTTAGGGGCGAAGCTCTTAGCTAGATACTTGTCGAAATAAGATCCGTCCGCATATTTTGATTTTTCAAAATTAGCAAAGGTTTCTTGGCGTTCTTTAGCAATATTATTGCTTTCAACCAATGTCCAGTAGTTAAGGAGCATGAAGTAGACATTGATGAACTCAATTGCTTCAGGAGAGCCATATTCAAGATGATGGCAAGCCAAAAATGTGTGGAGTCCCATTGCACCTAAACCGATAGAATGGCTCATCTTGTTACCATTTGCTACTGGTGGTACAGCAGAGATATTTGAGGCGTCACTGACAAAAGTAAGAGCTCTAGTCATGGAACGAATTGATTGTCCGAAATCGGGACTTTGCATCATATTCAAAATGTTGGTTGAACCAAGGTTACAACTGACATCAGTTCCTAATTTAACGTATTCTTGAGCATCATTTAGTTCTGAAGGTACTTGGACTTGTTGAATCTCAGTACAGAGGTTACTCATGATGATTTTACCGTCGATAGGATTATCACGATTAACAGTGTCGATATTCAAGACGTAAGGATAACCTGATTCTTGTTGTAGCTTACTGATTTCGTCCTCTAGTTCACGAGCTTCGATCTTATATTTTTTGATACGATCGTCGTTAACCATGTTGTCGTATTCTTTAGTGATGTCGACGTATGAGAAAGGAACGCCGTAAACACGTTCAACTGAATAAGGACTGAATAGATACATATCTTCATTATTACGAACTAATTCGTAATACTTGTCAGGTACGATAACACCTAATGAAAGTGTCTTTACACGGACTTTTTCATCGGCGTTTTCCTTTTTAGCAGATAGGAAGTCAATAATATCAGGATGGAAGACGTTTAGGTACACAGCGCCGGCACCTTGTCTTTGACCTAACTGGTTACTATAACTGAAACTGTCTTCTAGCAATTTCATAACGGGTAGAACACCTGATGAAGAGTTATCAACGCCCTTAATAGGTGAACCCGATTCACGCAAATTAGATAGCGTTATACCGACACCACCACCGATTCGTGATAATTGGAGGGCACTATTGATAGTTCTACCGATACTATTCATGTCATCTGTAACTTGTAGTAGGAAACATGAAACGTATTCACCACGGCGTTTACGACCAGCATTAAGAAATGAAGGCGTTGCAGGTTGGTAGCGCTGAGCAATCATTTCAGTAGCTAAACTCTTAGCTAGTGCTTGATCGCCATTAGCGTATAAAAGAGCATTAAAAAGAATTCTCATTTCGTAATTTTCAAGGTATAAATCGCCATCATTGGTCTTTAATGCATATTGATTGTAAAACTTGTATGCAGCCATGAAAGATTGAAATTGGAAATGTTGATCTAATAAGTAGTTATAAAGACTCTCGACAAATTCATGAGGATATTCATCAATAACTTCTTTTTCAATAAAATCGTTGTCGATCAAGTAGTCGATATGATCTTTGAAGGAATCAAATCTCTTAGTATTTGGTTCAACATTCTCAGCAAAAAAGGCTTTAACAGCTTCCTTGTCTTTATTAAGTGGAATCTTATCATCCACGGGGATGTTGATCTCATTATTTAACTTAAAATAATGAAGTTTGGTTACATCTAGGTTATTTAATCCCAATTTCATTCACTACTTTCTTAAAATTTTCGACGTCTTTTTGAGTACCATTGAATTCAAATTCAAAGACAACCGGAACGTCTAATCCACTTGCGATGTCTTTAGCAGTATGGTTGTACAGAGTATTGAAATTGCGATTGCCGCCGCCAGCAACACCTATACAATTTTGAGCATTATCTTTATATTGTAAAAAGTCGATTACAGGATCCATCATATCGTCATCGTAAGCAGGTACGATAAGAATAAATGGCCGACCCATTTGGTAAAAGGGGTCGGCGTCGGTTATTTCATATCCATCTATTCCAAGTTTATTAACGAACCTTCTAGTCTGTCCGGTGATAGAATAATAAGCTATTTTCTTCATGATTAACCTACAAGTTCTTTGAGGCTGTCTGGGCGAAAACCGACGATTGGATCGCTGACAGAGTTCATAACAACCGGAACACTCTTAAAGCCTTGTTGTTTTAAAAGATCCAAATATTCTGGGTCTTGATTGATGTTTCTTTCTTCAAAGGAAACGTTGTGCTCCTTTAAGTATCTCTTAGTCATCTTGCATTGCATACAGTTGTTCTTGCTATATACGATTACGTTATTCATAGTGATTAACTCCTTTCAACTTGCTATTCTCAATCAGTATAATCATTTGAAATATTAAACACAACATATAGTATTCGACATAACGACTAATACACGATATAGCGTGGTTATACTACCATTATAAAAATCCCACAAACGTATGTGCCCACACAATTCTTAGCGTTTTATATCTCAATTTCAAATATTTTTCCGATTCGTGGTAAAATTAGCGTAATGACTATTATAAAGTTATGAAGCATTTAAGACAATTAATTTAGTTGGGAGAAAACTATGAATTCTTGGAATTTTGTGGGAATTATTGCATGGATTATTGTATTAGCACTGTTAATCTTTGTGGTATTTAATATTAGAAATCGTCATTTAAAAATTCTTGTTCAACAAAAGAAAAAAATTACTGGGGTAACAATTTTAACTGATTTATTGGAGATCGTGGTTGTTATTTTAGCTGTGAGTGGAATGTTATATACTAGTTTATTCACTAAGGTTGATTTAAACGATAAGGAGAATATTGCAGTCACCTATAAATACAATCCAATGATCGTTCAAACAACTGATGATGGACAAGGCTACTACGTTAAGATCAATAAGCAGGAGTCAAGTTCATCTACAGATGTTTATCAATATTGGTTGAATAATTCTAAATATACAGTTTCAAGTCAGAATGCTACTATCTCTGACGCAACATTGCCTTTTACCGTTTCGGGGTTACGTTTGAATTGGCCAGTTAAGAAAATTAAGAAATTAGATTCTAAGTACCAAGATGCATACGTCATTACCATGCAAGCTAAGTACAAGAATAATTTCAAGAACGGTCTAGGTTTGAAGGCTAATCGTTATGCTATGGAATACCGTGTATTAAGAGTACCCGCTAGTTCATTCATTAATGTTGAGAAATAAGGGAATAAAAAAAGAAGCTGATTAATTAAAATCAACTTCTTTTTGTTTGAAACATAATTACTTAGCTTTTTTAATCTTCTTGATACTTACAACAATTTTGTTGTTAAGTTCAGTTTTATTAGCATTATCTTTAGGATCATTTTTTACAATTTCCATTAAAGCAGAGTGTTCATAAATCTTTTCAACTTTGCCTTGGAATGGGTAATCCATATCTTCATCAACGGAGCAGTCGTAAACAGTTCCAACCTTTAAATCTTCTATTTTCATATGTAAAATCTCCTCGGATTAATTACTTAACAGACTAGTATATTAATATAGTAGAAGAAATATTTCAAACATAGGGGTTCATAATGGATAAAAAAATTATTGTTATTACCGGTGCAAGCGGTACCGGCAAGACTACCATTAGCAAATATTTGAAAAATACTTATCGTATACCAAGTGTCATCACTCACACTACTAGATTACCACGTGATGGCGAAAAAAACGGTGTAGATTATTATTTTGAAACAGAAGATTCCTTTTTTAGGAATCATTATCTAGAAAAAGTCGAATATAGTGGTCATTGGTATGGATCTTCAGAGGAAAGTCTCAATAAAACTTGGGAAAAATATAATATAGCCAGTATTGTCGTAGATACTCAAGGTGCCATTTCTTATAAGGAAAAATATGGGGAAAAGGCGATTGTGATATTTTTAGAAGTGGACTTCGATACCGTCGCTCAACGATTAAAATTACGCGGGGATGATCAAAAACGTCTAAATATGCGTATAAATAGCGATGAATTCCTCAGAGATTTAAGAATTCCTAAAGAATTAGAGGGAAAATCCTATAAAATTATTAATAATGACATCGAAACGACTAAGAAAAAGGTTGATCAAATACTAAAAAGTAAAAAAGTAAATTAATTTGATTTTTCACAATAGGGCAATAAACATTGATATATCAGTGTTTATTGCCCTATTTTTGTCAAAGATTCCAAAGTGTAACATTCTTATACAATTGTTGTAACAGTTCTGCAATATTCGGGGAGTAATATAGTGGTCGTTGAGTGATAAGAAATTAATAAATTATAAAAATTAAAAACATTTAAAAAAATATACCAATTCATGGGGGATTTCAATTTTGAATACTAACGTTAAAAAAAGTCTAATTTCATTTACAGCTGCTGCAGCAATGGCAGTTACAGGTTTAGGTCTATCAAACGCTTCTTCAGCTAAGGCTGCAACAACTGTCCAAAATGCTCCTTCAGTTGTACGTACAAAGAACAATTCAGCACTATTCAGTACACCATCTACAGATTCAAAGATTGCTAACCGTATTCTTGGATCAAACACAAGCTGGCGTGTAGCTAAGGCTGTTGTAGATGACAACGGTACTACATGGTATCTTGTAGGTAGCAACGAATGGTTAAGAGGTGCTGATGTAACAACTGCTAGTCAAGCAACTACAGAAGCTGCTTCAACAACAAATACTACACAAGCAACAGCTGCTAATGTTATTAGTACTGCTAAGAAATATTTAGGAACACCTTACGTATGGGGTGGTAAGACACCAAGTGGTTTTGACTGCTCAGGTTTCACATCATATGTTTACAACGAAGCAACAGGTAAGAATATTGGTTCATACACAGTAGCTCAAGAAAGTGCCGGTACACAAGAAGCTGTTTCTCAAGCATCAGCCGGAGACCTTCTATTCTGGGGTGGCAGAGGTTCAAGTTATCACGTAGCTATCTACTTAGGTAACAACCAATACATCGCTGCACCACAACCTGGTGAATCTGTAAAGATCTCATCAATCTCAAGTTACTTCATGCCTTCATTCGCTGTTAAGGTTCTATAATTCAAAATTGAATAAACCCTTAAGACCACTTCGGTGGTCTTTTTTTGTATCTACGGATAAAATAATTACAAACTAGTTTTTTGAGGAGAATATAATGGAAAAGTTAATCGAGGAAGCACGAGCTTTAATCAAGCCAAATATGAATGTCAGTTTTGGCGGTGGTAGAACCGTTGGACGTTTAATTAAATCAATAACTGATAAATCAATTAAAGTTTCAAGTCCATCAGAAATGACAAGAGATCTTTGTCGAGAATTGAATATTCCAGTAGTTCCATTGGATCAAGTAGATAAATTTGATTTAGCTTTTGATGGTTGTGATAGTTTGGATGCCGATTTAAACGTTTTAAAGAGTAATGGTGGTATCCATACGTTTGAAAAGTTGTATGCTAATTTGGCTAAAAGATATATTATCTTAGCACCAGAAGCTCGTTCTACCAAAGAACTTAATAACGATATTCCCTTGTGCTTGGAGGTTATGGAACTAGCTATACCTCAAGTAAAAAGTGAAGTTGAAAAATTAGGCGGTAAGATGGAAGTACGCCAATCTAGTGAAATGGCAGGGATAGTTAGGACCGTTAATGGTAATGCACTAGTAGATTGTCATTTCGAAGATTGGAAGAAGATTGATGAAATAGATGCTACATTAGGTCGAATGACGGGTGTTATTGGAACTTCTTATTTCAAGAACTTGGTTACCGACGCTTTGTTATCATCTGGTGATGATGTTATTCATTTACAGAGAAAATAAAAACAGACCCATTAAGTATTTCAAGACATGCAAATATGCTTGAATCTCTTAATGGAGTCTGTTTTTTTGATATATATGTAGTAGAAATGAGTGTTCTTGTTCCACTCTCTAATAAAAACGAGTTCCACAAGTCAGATTCCTGTGTTTTGCCTGACTTCACGAACTGCCTGCTTTGCAGCCAATTCGCAAAGTCCTGCAAATGCTCAGAGTCTAAATGACTTGCTCCACTCTCTAATAATGTATATTCTGTATCCATTCGTTTGGCCCAACTTTACAATAGGATATTCCACGTGGTAGCTGAATTCTTTCATCACTTGCCCATGTACCAGCAGCTAATCGGCGTCCAGTATAGGTAAATTCATAGGTTTTATGATTAAATTTCCAAATATTATGTCCGGTTGAAATAGTGATAGGGCGATTTATACCTTTATTTATTAAAGCCACGTCGTCAGTACTGACCCATTCGTTAGTCGCAACTCGATAATAATGGTCGTTGCCTGAATTCTTGCCTATTTTATCGGTAAGCCAATCAGTTTTGGCTTTAAGTTTACGTTTCTTTATTCGAGAAAAGTCGTAAGTAAAATCATCGTTTTGATCACTTCTGGAAACTAATGTGGTCTTTTTGAATGTATGAACAAAACTAACAGCTTTAACTTCAGTCGGATTAGAAAAGCTAAATATTCCAACTAATAATAAACATAAGCCGAGTAATAAATTACGTCGTTTCATCATATGAAACCCCTCAATTCTGAATTACTCATTATTATCGTGCTCTTGGTGCCATTTTTCAATGTATTCTAAACGTTGCTTAAAGAGACGTTCTTTACCTTGTTCGGTTGGTCGGTAGTATTTACTGTTTTCAACTTCTTTAGGTACGGTCTTCATTGATGTTAACTTGTCGGCGTAGTCATGAGCTAACTCATAATCCTTTCCATAACCGAGGTTCTTCATAAGCTTCGTTGGAGCGTTTCTGATTTGGAGTGGTACTGGAAGATTACCATACTTCTTAACGTCTTTCTGGGCTCTTAATAAAGCCTTATAAGTGGCATTAGATTTGGGAGCGACTGATAAATAAATTACGGTCTCAACTAAGTGAACGTTACATTCAGGCATACCTAGAAATTGGCAGGCTTGAAAGGCATTGATTGCAACGTTTAAAGCATTTGTATCTGCCAAGCCAATATCTTCACTAGCAAAACGAACTAGACGTCGGGCAATGTAAAGAGGGTCTTCGCCGCCTTCGAGCATCCGAGTAACCCAGTAAATAGCTGAATCAGTATCACTGTTGCGCATTGATTTATGTAAAGCAGAAATAATATTATAGTGTTCCTCGCCATTTTTATCGTAACGTAGAGATTTGGTGTTGAGTAATTGACGAATATCTTCCAGGTCTACTTTGGCAACCTTATCATGAACCGTTGAGTTGATAACGGCCATTTCTAGGGTATTCAAAGCTACTCGAGCATCACCGTTAGCGTAATTACCAATCAATTCTAAAGTGTCATCGTCAATTTCAACTTTTAATTTTGGAAAAGCTTTAGGATTGGCGAGAGTTTTTTTCAAGAGATCGACTAAATCATCTTTAGTTAAAGACTTTAAGACGAAAACTTTACATCTCGATAGTAACGCAGAGTTGATTTCAAATGATGGGTTCTCAGTTGTGGCACCAATCAAGGTAATACTGCCTTTTTCGACGAAAGGTAAGAAAGCATCTTGTTGAGCTTTGTTGAAACGATGAATTTCATCAATAAAAACAATAGTCTTTTGACCCATTTCTCGATTCATTTCAGCTTCCTTCATAACCTTCTTAATGTCATTGATACCACTAGTAACAGCACTAAAAGTAATGAAATTAGCCTTTGTCTTCTTGGCAATAATTTCAGCTAGAGTAGTTTTACCCACCCCAGGAGGTCCCCAAAAAATCAAAGAGGGGATTTTATCTTGATCGATGATTTCCTTCAAAATTTTGCCATCACCGATTAAATGTTGTTGACCGACAAAACCCTCTAGTGTAGTTGGGCGAACCCGATTAGCTAGAGGGCTATTGTTGTCATCATTTTTGTTAGTTGCAAAAAGTGATTCTTGTTGCATTATTTACCTTCTTTATTAATAGCTTGTTGAATTTGTTTCTCATTATATCCTAGCAAGATTAAAAACATGATTAAATATAACCCCAATGGGATCAAAGCGTAATTCAAGTTAATTGCTGAGATAGTGGTGGCCGATTGAGCCTTGTTGGAAACGTAGCCTGATAACTCTAAAGATTCAGCGGTAATCAAACCACCCAATCCTAAACCAAGATTAACACCAAAATCGTCAGTTGATGCTAGGACACCTTCAGCTTGAATACCCATTGAAGTACCATAACGAATAGTATCGGCAATCATAATTGAGACTAAGCCGATAATAAATCCGCCACCGATACCATTAATGAAGATACCACTGAAGATGAGGGCCAAATTTTTTGAATAGGCACCAGCAGTGATAATTACCTGACCAATAAAGGCGATAATGATACCTAATAGCATGGTATGTTTTTTACCTAATTTGGCGGAAACAAAGTAAATAGCGACAACGCCAATTAAAGCAGTCAGAGTAAAACTATTAGCGATTGAGACTAGATTTTCATCATGTAAGACGTATTTAAAATAGTAAATAGTCGTTTGATTTTTAATGGAAGTGGTTAGCCAATAAAGAAAGATAACGACAGAAATAACGATCCAGGGTCGATTTTGTTTAAGCATCTTCCAAACTTTAACGAGTGGCTGGTGACTGATACTGTCATCCGTATAACGTTCACGAACATGGAAGAAAGTATTCAAAATCAAAGCCAAGGAGATGATCCCGAAGAGAATGATCGTACCTAAAAATCCCTTTTGTTGGTTACCATTGCCGAAAAGATTAACTAGAGGGATGGTAAAGACGGCCACGATAATTTGGACAGAGCTACCAGAAAACTGTCTGATAACGCCTAAAAGGGTAGTTTCCTGCTCATTATTAGTCATGGTTGGCAAAATGGATGTGATAGGTAGATTAACGGCGGTATAAAAGAATCCTAATCCTAGATAAGTTATATAGGCCCAGATTAATTTTCCAGAATGTGGTAGAAAATTAGGTGTGACGAAAGTTAGGATAGCAAAGATGACGTAGGGAAAGGAGTACCACAGGAAAAATGGTCGACTCTTCCCCCAACGAGAATGGGTGTTGTCAATCAAAATACCGATGATCAGACTTTCAAAAACATCAGCGGCTCTGGCAACGACGAAAAGGATTGCAACTTCGCTAGCTGTCAATCCAAAAACATCAGTGTAAAAGAAGAGTAGATAAGTTGTCATCATTTGAAAGACGAGATTATCTGCGGCATCACTTAGGCCATAGCTGATTCTTTCAGTTATTGAGGTGTCCCATTTATTCAAAGGAGACCCTATTTCTGTGCAGTTAAGCGACGATAAAGTTCACGGCCGACAATATCGTTTGTCCACATCCAAGCAATGTGACCGAGTGCTTCAGAAAGATGTTCTTCAGTAGGTTGGTCTTTAGGACTAGGAACAGTCTTCATCATTGGCATGATACCAATATGAAAGGCTACCCAGATTGCTAGACCAAAGATAGCTCCGGAACCCTTTCTGATAAATGGTTTGTATTGTGATAAAACTTCATAAATAATGGCAAACGATGTGGAGAAACCAAAGTGCATCATGAAACTTGCCCAAGACATTTGGTGACCAGAATAAGTATAAGTGCCACGAGTAATACTTTGAGGAATACCCATTTGTTCCATTAAGGTTTGAGGTGGGTTAACAGCATCACGGGCAGGTGTACGTGGTGGTAAGACGTTTTCCCAACCTAGTTTAACGAATCCAGAAATGATTCCGGCAGCTGTTCCAGCAATAATAGCATCCTTTAAATTAGCTTTTTGTTCTTTACTCAAGTGCATAATTTAGTACCTCGCTTCTATCATTATTTTAATCTCAGTATAAATCAGAGTGAGGATGAATTCAGGTAATAGGTCTTGCCAAAGGTAGTAAAATCAGACGTTTTGGAATATTGAGTCCGTTTGGTCATAAATTCTTCACATATTATTATAAATTAATTCGTAATTTGGCAATCGTATATTCATAAATTCCCGTTATTATTTAAGCATAGTCAAATAACAAAGAGGTGACCGGATGAACAAACAAATTCTTTAGAAATAATCCTTTTTAAATATACTTATTGAAAACATAAAATGAATAGAAATAAACCCCTTATAACTTATATACAAAATTAAAACCCTTATAAATTCAATTAATATATCTCCCCCCTATAAAAGATATATTTACAGATAAACTTGGAAGAAGTGACCGGATGAAATTGGAAGCTAGTTTTACTAATTAGATGATGAATTTAGATTACTCACTTAACAAATAGAATAAACCCTTATATTAATTTAAACCCTATTTTTAAAAGTTTAATCCCCTTATTAAACACAAATAAAACTTTATTTATCTCCCCCCTTAAGATAAAAAGTTAAATAAGATATTTATCCTACATATAAATATCGTAAACAAAAAGCCTGCTTGTTTAGCAGACTTTTTTGTTAGTTGTTAAATCTTGGAATTGTGCTTTAAAATGCCGTCTTCCGCAAAAAATATGTGGGCCGCTGGAACGTAGCGGACGCGACTTGAAGCTAATAATTTTCCACTTCGTGTAAAATTATGGATCTTCAAGCTCGGTCTTCTACTAACCTTGCTTCGCAAGCTAAGTAGAATTTCGCTACTTAGGGCCCACATATTTTTTACTCCAGACTAAATCCTACTTCTTTTGTTAGTAAATCTGGATGAATATTTCTAATTTCGTTACTACAAAGTTAAAAAGTTAAAGATTAAATCATTGGAAAGGAAATCTAAGCAAGTTCATTTCCTTTTTCTAGATTTTCTAATGGATAAGTATAAGGTAGGTGAGCTGTTTGTGGGACTTGGTCCCAAGCTACGGGATAGCCGGCACCGTGGGCACAGAAAACGGAATCGGGGGTATTTTCTAGATCGGAAACGGGATGATATTGTGTTTTTTCTATAATTTCATCGGCGTTGTGGCAAGGGCGATAACCGAGAACGATGCATTCTAGTTGTCCTTGACCATGTGTGTAAGCTCGAACTTGTTTACTGTAGCCTTGCATCTGAGATACTGGAGCAATACCGGTTAAGATATTGGTCTGATTATTGGTTACTTCTGGTGTGTCAAAAGTTCCATTCATCTTTTGAATATCATTCATGGCACGACCTACTTGGTCTTGATCTACTTCTAGTCGGAATTGATACCATGGTTCTAACAATTGGCAACCGTTAAATTGTTTAAGCATCATTAATCCTTGTCTGACAGCTCGCCAAGTTGCTTCACGGAAATCGCCACCGACTGAATGGACATTGCTTGCTCGACCACTGATCAGTGTTATTTTCATGTCAGTGATTGGGGCACCGATTAGGACTCCTAAATGTTCTTTAGCGCCTAAATTAGATAAAACTTGATGTTGCCAATTTTTACCGAGGGTGTCGAGATTACATTGAGAGTCAAAGGTTAATCCGCTACCTGGTTTATCGGGTTCTAATAATAGATGAACTTCGGCGTAATGACGTAGGGGTTCAAAGTGACCGATACCCTCAACTTTTTTAGTGATAGTTTCTTTGTAGAGAATGCTGCCTTGACTGAAATCGACATCTAAATTAAATCTTTGTAGAAGTAATTGTTGAAGGACTTCTAATTGGACTTCACCCATTATTTGTACACGGATTTCTTCAAGTTGATTGGACCAAGTTACACGAAGTTGAGGATCTTCATCTTCTAGTTGTCTCAGAGCAGTTAAACATGTGTGAATATCGTTATCTTTAGGATCAACAGTATAGGTGAGGACTGGTTGAATTGTTGGATCACTGGCGTTAATTTCTTTGCCTAAACCTAATCCAGGAAAAGTTTCAGTTAAACCAGTGACAGCACAGATTCCTCCAGCAGCGACTTCTGGTTGTAATTCAAATTTAGAACCATTGTAGATTCGTACTTGATTGGCTTTTTGATCTTTGAACAAAACATCCTTATTATGTAAAATTCCGCCGGTCACTTTGATCCAAGTTAAGCGTTCGTCGTTTTCATCATGAGAGATTTTAAAAACTTTGGCTCCAAAAGTGTCATCATATGTAGATTCGTTTGTCCAGTTCTCAAAGCCTTGAAGAAACTCATCAATTCCAGAAATTTTCAAAGCTGAACCAAAGTAACAAGGGAAAATTTGACGTTTTTGAATCATGTGACGAACAGTATCGTCCGATAAAGTGCCGGATTCTAAAAATTGATTGAGGATGTCATCGTCTTGAAGGGCAATCTCTTCGTAAATATCATCCGTTAAATCGTTAAAAGCTATACAACCAGGAGAAAGTTTATTCTGTAATTCTTCCAGTACTTGAGTTTGGTTGACACCAGCAGCGTCAATTTTATTAACAAAAATAAAAGTTGGTATCTGATAGTTTTGGAGTAGGTTCCAAAGCGTTTTGGTGTAACCTTGAACACCATCAGTGGCAGATACGACCAAAATAGCATAATCAAGGACACTTAAAACTTGTTCAGTTTGGGATGCAAAGTCGACGTGTCCGGGAGTATCCAAGAGTGTTAATTTCAAATTATCGTATTGTAAGTTAGCTTGATGAGAGAAGATAGTGATACCACGCTTTTTTTCAAGATCATCTGAGTCCAAAAAAGCATCGCCGTTATCGACACGACCGAGTTTACGCAATTGACCAGCTTTGTAGAGTAAAGCCTCAGAAAGAGTAGTCTTGCCGGCATCAACATGTGCCACGATTCCAGTTACAATGTGTTTCATGAATATTTCTCCTCTCAAATTTGGGTTAAGGATGCCCGTCGGCAGTAGAGAATCTGTGGGCCACTGGAACGTGGTGGACACGACTTGAAGCTAATAATTTTACACTTCGTGCAAAATTATGGATCTCCAAGCTCGGTCTTCTGGTAACCTTGCTGCGCAAGCTAACCAGAACTTCACCACTGAGGGCCCACAGATTTTCTACTGTCGACTGTATTTCTGTTTCTATTGTTATTTATTAAAATTGCAGTATTTGAATTGTTTTATGTAATCAAGTAATGATTATGATTTTTGGTTCAGAAAAATTATATAAGTAATGGAATGGGATATTAGTCCGAAACAACAAGCTTAATTGGTCTTAGATGTGAAATTATATTTATCGATTCCTAAAATAGAAAAGAAACCAGATTAAAGAATTCATCTCGGATAAAACAAATGAAGTACTCTCTAGTCCGAATAGTGCCCATAGCGTTCCAACAGCATTCCCAATTTTCGCGGAGGACGGCAGTCACTACACTATAATCAATCAAACAGAACTTATAGTACATTTTACTATCACTTTTGTCTAAAAAAGACGGTTCGTCAAAATTTCTTCACAATTAATTATTATTTAATTCGTAGTTTACTAATCATATATTCATAAATTCTGGGTATTATTTAAGCATAGTCAAAAGCAAAGAGGTGATCGATGATTACAAAACATTCTCCAAGAATTACTAAATTACATAAATAAAAAATTAACGATAAATAATCTTTTTAAACTCTAATCTCCCTAAAAAATAGATATATCTCCTCCCCAAAGATATAAAATTTTACAAATTTAAACAGAAAGAAGAAATTGTTATGAAAAAGACAAATACAAAAAGAGCTCGCCTTATGGCAAGCTCTTTTCTTTATGTAAATAACTTTTAGGATTTGATTTGTCAGATGTTATTTACTAATTCTTTTTAAAACTAGCAGCTTTTTCATCGTTGCAGTATAAGAAGTGTCCGGGAAGTACTTCTTGTAGTCTTTGATCATCTTCAAATGGACGTTTGTGATCGAAATCGATTCTAGTTCTCTTAGTTTCAATTTCAGGATCAGGAACGGGAATAGCTGATAGCAAACTCTGTGTATAAGCATGAAGTGGATTGTTGTAAATTTCATCTGAGTCTGCTAATTCAACGATTTTACCACGATACATAACGGCGATACGGTCTGAAATGTATTTAACCATTGAAAGGTCATGGGCAATAAATAGGTAAGTTAATCCTTGTTTCTTTTGAATGTCTTGCATCAAGTTAACAACTTGGGCTTGGATAGACACATCCAAAGCTGAGATAGGTTCATCAGCGATGATGAATTGAGGATCAACAGCTAAAGCTCTAGCAATACCGATACGTTGTCTCTGTCCACCAGAGAATTCGTAAGGGTAACGAGTCATATGTTCAGGGTTCAAGTTAACCATGTCGAGCAATTCACGGACACGTTTGTCACGTTCGTCGTCATTTTTAACTAGGTGGTGAACATCAAGTCCTTCAGCGATGATATCTTTAACCTTCATTCTAGGATTCAATGAAGCGTATGGATCTTGGAAAATCATCTGCATTTCACGACGGAATTCCTTCATCTTAGGACCGTGACTCTTGATTTTACTAATATCTTGGCCATTGAAAAAGATATGACCGTCAGTTGGATTGTAAAGTCTGATAATACTACGTCCAGTAGTACTCTTACCAGAACCAGATTCACCAACTAGACCAAAGGTTTCACCCTTATAGATATCAAAGGAAACGTCATCAACAGCCTTAACCATGTTAGGTTTGCCAATGTTAAAATACTGTTTTAAATTCTTTACGGATACAATTACTTCTCTTTCGTCAGCCATTATTTCACATTGCCTCCTAACTTCTTAAATTTTTCGAAACGGTTAAGGATACTTGCTGGTGGTGTTACCTTTGGTGCATTTGGATGAAGTAGCCATGTTGCAGCGTAATGGTGCTTTGAAACTTTGAAGAATGGTGGTTGTTCTTCTTCATCAATCTCCATAGCGTAAGCATTACGTGGAGCAAAGGCATCACCCTTTGGTGGATTCAAAAGGTTTGGTGGTGTACCAGGAATAGAATTCAAACGATCGGACTCGTTAGTTTCTAGAGTTGGCATTGAATCTAGTAATCCCCAAGTGTAAGGATGTTGAGGATTGTAGAAAATGTCGTTAACTGAACCGAATTCGACTAAACGTCCGGCGTACATAACGGCGACACGATCAGCGATACCAGCAACAACACCCAAATCATGGGTGATGAAGATGATTGAAGTACCGATCTTTTGTTGTAATTCTTTTAATAGATCAATAATTTGAGCTTGAACAGTAACGTCAAGGGCAGTTGTTGGTTCATCAGCGATTAGGATTTCAGGGTAATCAACGATGGCAATAGCGATAACGATACGTTGTCTTTGACCACCTGAAAATTGATGAGGGTAGTCATTCATTCTGGCTTTAGGATTAGGAATACCTACTAAGCGTAAAACTTCTTCAGCACGCTTGAGAGCATCTTTTTTCGAAACGTTATTGTGGATCAATAGTGGTTCCGCAACTTGCTTACCAATAGTCATAGTGGGATCAAGCGATGTCATAGGATCTTGGAAGATCATAGAAATTTTATTTCCACGGATCTTGTCCATTTGTTTGTCGCTCTTTTGTAAGAGGTCATCTCCATGATAGAGGACTTCCCCTTGTGAGATTGTTCCGTTCTTAGCTAGTAATTGTAGGATCGAACGAACTGTGATGGACTTACCAGAACCAGATTCACCAACAATTGCTAAGGTTTCACCGGCGTTTAAATGGAAGCTAACACCACGGATGGCATGAACGACACCATTATAGGTATCGAAATCAACATGCAAATCTTTTACTTCTAAAATTTTATCCATTGTGATTTCTCCTTAGTTAGTTTTCTGATGATTGTGGGTCAAAGGCATCACGTAGACCATCACCTAGAAGGTTTGTGGCGATCATGATAACACTCAAGATAATAGCCGGAGCCCACATTTGATATGGTAAGAATCTAAAGGCTTTTTGACCATCTGATAGAAGGGTACCTAATGAAGCGTTTGGAGCAGGAATACCAATACCAATGAAACTTAGGAAAGCTTCGAAGAAGATGGCATTTGGAATAGTAAACATTGTTTGAATAATAATTGTTGATGAAAGGTTAGGAATTAAGTGCTTTGTGGCAATCTTCATTGAAGGTTCACCTAAAGTTCTAGCAGCTAAAATATATTCTTGTTCTTTCAATTGGAAGGTTTGCGCCCGGACCAGACGAGCCATCGTGACCCATCCAGTAATAGCAATCGCAATAACGATTGATGTCAAACCTGGTTTTAGGATGATCATCATTAGGATAACAACGATCAAGTTAGGGATAGATGAAACAATTTCAACGATACGTTGCATGAATGTATCAGTTTTGCCACCTTTCCAACCAGAAACGATACCGTAAGGCACACCGATTAGAAGATCAACTAAAGTAGCAAGCACGGCAACAACTAGTGAAAGTCTTGTACCGTAGATAATTCTTGATAGTAAGTCACGTCCAAGGTAATCAGTACCTAGGATGTAGAAAGTACCTTTAGGAGCATCGGCTTGTTTATAAGCGTCAACCATGTGTCCACCCATATTTTGATAACCGTTCATACCAGGGATATTTAGGTTACCCAACTTAGGAGGCAAGTTGGACATTGTAACTTGTTGTGCATTGGGATTATGTGGGGCAATGATTGGAGCCAAGATTGAAATAACAACGATGATTGAAATTAATGCCAAACATACGACAGCTACTTTATCTTTGAACAAACGACGACGAACATCCTGCATATATGTAAGTGAAGGCGTACCAATTTTTTCTTGGTCTTTATTATTTTCGTCGTGAATTAATCTGAATTTTTCCTTAGGAATTTGAGGAATCTGTTCCATTATTCTTTACCTCCGTTTCCTAGTCTGATTCTTGGATCGATGAGACCATAAAGGATATCAACGATTAAGTAAACTATGATCAACAAGAATGAATAGAAGATTGTAAGTCCCATGATTGTAGGGTAGTCATTTGTAGTGATTGATTTAACGAATTGTTCACCGATACCAGGAATTGAGAAGATGTTCTCAACAACCATGGAACCAGTCATAACTGAAACAGCCATAGGTCCGATGATAGTAACAACTGGGATCAATGAGTTACGTAGCGCATGCTTTGCAACAACGCCCCAGTTTGAATTACCTTTTGATTTAGCTAATTCAATGTAGTCACTACTCATAACATCCACCATCTCGGTTCTCATGAATCGAGCAACAGTACCTAATGGTAAAGCTGATAGGGCAAGTGTAGGTAGGATACTTGATTGGAAGTTATCCCAAAGAGCAACTGGGTAGATCTTCCATTTGTAGGCTAGGTAGAACTGAAGTAAAACGGCTAAAACGAAAGATGGAATTGATAGACCTAGGATTGAAATGAATGTTGCAAGTGTATCAACCCATGTGTTTTTACGGATAGCAGCGAGGGCACCAAGAAGGATACCACCGATAGTACCAACGACCATAGCTTGGGCACCAATTTGCATTGATGGAGCAAGTCTTTGACCGATTAATGATGTAACAGGTTCGTTATTGAATTGGAAAGAAGTACCAAGATTACCTTGTAGTAATCCCCCAATGTAACGAATATATTGAACAAATACTGATTGATCCAGTCCATATTGGGCTTTAACGATCTTCAGTTGCTCCGCGGACATACGGTTTTGGTTGGAAAACGGAGTACCAGGAAGCATCTTCATCATGAAGAAAGTTATCGTCGCAATAATGAAAAGGGTCAAGAATAAATAAAGAATTCTTTTGAGAATATATTTAGCCATTATTTAATCTCCCTCAACATAATTATTTTTTGTAGGCTGTAACTAGATTATAACTACCATTTGGTGTGATACGGTAACCCTTAACGTTACTTCTAGTTAAGTTAGCTTGATATGATTGATACAAAGGAATAGCGCCTTGTTCATCAGTTAAGATCTTAGTTGCTTGTAAGAGATCTTGCCATCTAGCTTCTTCGTTTGTAGCATCGGTAGTCTTAGATTTATTGATCAAAGCATCGTATTGAGCATTTGAATACTTACCGTTGTTTTGAACGTTGCCAGTTGTAAAGATATCTAGGAAAGTAACGGGATCTGGGTAATCGGCGTTCCAACCAGTAACAACAATATCGAAGTTACCAGATGTTGATTTATCTAGACGAGACTTAAATGGTACGTTTGATAAAGTGATCTTGATACCTGGCAAATTCTTTTCCATTTGTCCTTGAAGGTATTCGTTTTGTTTCTTGGAATTATCTGTATCATCACCTAGAAGAGTGAAACTAAGGTTCTTTTGACCAGTTTCCTTGATACCTTCCTTCCAAAGTCTTGTGGCTTCTTTAGGATTGTATTCAGTGTATTGATTTGATGATTGAAGCATCTTTTCTTTAGTGAAATCAACTTTAGTTGTTGGGTTGAATGACATACCGACAGGAACAATAGTATGTTCGATACCACCAGTCTTACCAAGAACGTTGTTAGTTAATTGACTACGGTTGATTGACATTGAGATAGCTTGTCTAATTTTGGCATTTCGGAAGAACTTGTATTTCTTTTGGTTCAATTCAAGATAGAAGTTAGCTGTTTGTTTATCCATTGAGAAAGTCTTGTAACTGGATACTTGACGAGCTGTATCTCCACCAAGTTTTTCGTAACGGTTGATTCGGTTAGCATCGTAAAGGTTTAAACCAGTATTGGCATCCTTAACAACGTAATATTTCAAAGTCTTTAATTTAACATTCTTAGCGTTCCAATATTTGTTGTTCTTAACTTCAGTCCAACTATTTTTAGAAACGTTCCAGTTAACTAGTTTGAAAGGTCCGTTGAAGACCATACCAGTACTACTCAAACCATATTGTTTACCAGCTTTTTCAACTGAAGGTTTGTATTGAGGGTAGAAAGTTGAACTTGCCATCAAAGTATTAAAGTATGGAATAGCATTTTCCAAAGTTACTTCAAGTTTATATTTACCTAAAGCTTTAATACCTAAAGTATTTACAGGCTTTTTACCGGCATTGATCTTGTCAGCATTTTTGATACCGGAATAAATATAAGCGTATTGTGAAGCAGTTTTAGGATCAACGGTTCTTCTCCAAGCATAGACAAAATCATTAGCTGTAACGGGTTTGCCGTTTGACCATTGAGTGTGTCTCAAATCGAAAGTATAAGTTTTACCGTTATTAGTTGGTTTAACAACCTTTTTAGCAATTGCAGGTTTTAATTCACTGCCATCGTATCGGTAAAGACCTTCCATTGTGTTTGTTAAGTGTTGAGCACCAATAGCATCAGTGTTCATAGATGAATCCATGGTTGCAATAACATCTCCGGAGTTAATTGCAAGTGTATTTTTACTGTCTTTTTCAGTAGCGGAACCACAACCGCTTAGAACTAATACGAATAGAAATATCGGTAACAATGCAAGTAAATACTTTTTAGATTTCATTGTTTAACCTCCCTAAAATTATTATTCTTAGAATGTACTAATGAACATTAAAAACAAATCGCCCTTAATTAGAAAAATTCTAATGTTTTATAAAATAATAATACATTATGTATAAAAATGCAAAAAAAAATAGAGCCATCTATTTGTGAGATGACTCTATTTCGACGTAATTATTAAATCTTTCTAATTCTTCAGGGCTAAGATTGGCGGTAATTAAAGATCCGTCATTAGTAAACTCTTTTTTGAGTACTTGAGAATTTCTTAAAATTTCTTCTGTAATTTTTTGTTTATCATAAGGAATTAAAAGGGTTGTCTCTTTATAATTAGCGAAAATCTTTTGTTTGATCAATTGAATCAAGGTTTCGATCGACTTGCTATCGAGAGCTGAATAATAAATATTGTCGCCTTCGATAGAAGGGAATTGTTGACCAGGTTTGAGATCAGCTTTGTTGAAAGCATAAATCATTGGTTTATCAACGACGCCAACTTCCTTCAAAGTTTTTTCGGTAACTTCTAGCATATTCTTCCAATGCTCGTCACTGACATCAATGACCTGAATTAAAATATCAGCGTCTTGAGCTTCTTTTAGAGTGGTCTTGAATGATTCAACTAAGTTGTGTGGCAACTTGCTGA
This sequence comes from Companilactobacillus sp. HBUAS56275, assembly GCF_036913655.1. Classification (NCBI taxonomy): domain Bacteria; kingdom Bacillati; phylum Bacillota; class Bacilli; order Lactobacillales; family Lactobacillaceae; genus Companilactobacillus; species Companilactobacillus sp. HBUAS56275. Next base: position 271,334 of record NZ_JAYKKK010000004.1, on the reverse strand, counting down.
CAAAGCCAACAGTGTCGGATAAGAGGAAACTAGTATTATCTGCCAAGTCAATACGGCGGACACTAGTATCTAGTGTTGCGAAAAGCATATTTTTTTCGAAAACTTTACGATCGTCAGAATCTTCTTTGTTAAAATTCAATAGTCCGTTCATAGTCGTTGACTTACCAGCATTGGTGTAACCAACTAAAGAAACTAAAGGTAAAGTCGTATTTGTGCGACGTCTGCTTTGAACGTTGACCGTTTTATCGACTGTCTTAAGTTCGTTACGTAAAGCAGTGATACGTTTACGAATAACTCGACGATCAAGTTCCAGTTTTGATTCACCAGCACCACGGTTAGCTAAACCGCCAGAAGCAGATTGTTGATCCAATGGATTACCTGACGGGTGAATTCTTGGAAGTTGATATTGTAGTTTAGCAATTTCGACTTGAAGCTTGGCTTGTTTGGTTTGTGCTCGATTGGAGAAGACTTGAAGGATCAATTCGGTACGATCCATGAAACTCAATTTAGTTTCTTTTTCCAAGTTTCTGATTTGGGATGGTGTTAATTCGTCATTTAAAACGATAATTTGAACGTCATCAGCATTGGCGATTTCTTTGATCTCAGTAACTTTACCAGAACCAAAGTAAGTTGCGCCACTGACAGAATCTGATTTTTGAGTGATCGTGTCAGCAACTTCCATATTGTTAGCTTCGACTAATGAAGCAAGTTCTTGCATTGTGTACTCGAAGTCAGGTTGTAGGTGGCTAACTCCGGCGATAATAACGCGTGTTTTTTCGTATGTTAATTTAGATTCAGTCATAAATCCTCCTGGTGGCACTATTTACCCCAGGGATAATAATGCCTTTTTATTATTTGTGTGCAATGATATTTATTCTTAAGCGCATGATCTCAATACCATCCTTTCAATAAACTGTATAAATAATAACATGTAAGTTGTCTTCACGCTATATAATAGGTAGATAACGTTTACTTAATTAATATTTGAATTAGAAATTGACTATATAGAGTATAATTACAAATATATTTATATTTGGGGGGATTAATTATGAATGCTAATACAGAAGAGTTAATGAAATTAGTTGATGAAGCTGCTCAAGAAGAGGTTGTGAAAAATGATAAGAATCTTTATGCGGCAGTGGTTAAGGCTTATAAAGAATTGAATGAAGATCAGAATATCACGATTATCAGTGGCAATTTAAGTGGGGAAATCAATCGTTATTTGTTAACACATGATTATAAGGCACCAAAATCAGTTGTCGATTTAGGCCAGAAGTTACAGAAGTATGCGGCCAACCGTTGGGGACATGTTAATCCGATTAACTTGGGATAGAAATGAAAACAGCGACTATTAAGTATTCAAGGTATTTTTACATATCCTGAATACTTAATAGTCGCTGTTATTTTCTTCATAAATTATAAACGTAAATCAGTTTTTTTCTTAGGCTTTGGTTTATGGAATAAACTTAGTAAGAAACAAATAATAGCTGAAATAATAAAAATAGCATCGATCAAGCCCCAGATTTGTTTAGTGGAGTGATCGATAAAAATAATTCCGACAATTAAAAGAATAACGCCGTACCAAAAATTCATGGTCTTGTAAAATTGTTTATTCATAAATATCTCCTGAGCAGTAATTAAGGTATACTTTAAATTATACACCATCGGGTAATAGTTAATTTTGGTATCTATTGAAGTGAAAATCGTTTATATTGATTGGTGGGTGAATAAATAAATGGATCATTCAAAACAGAGATTATTGCTTTCATTGTTGGTTGAGTTCAGTAATGCTTTTTCTAAACAGATCAATGAGTCAGCGATTAACCAAAAAATGGAACATTATATTAAGGATACAGTTCGGGGATTTGTTGAAAAACAATATCGTGGAACTATTTTTGATAAAGAGTTTAAAAAGATGGTCGAAGAAGTTAATGATGCTAGAGACAAAAACTTGGTTTTCAATTATTACACTGAAAAACTTTGGAAAGAGATAACGCAGTTATCACAGAAGACAACTAGTTTCTCCAATGCCTATTCGATTATTGATATTCTAGGAAAAAATAAAGATGCTTTCTTCTAATTAGAAATCACGATTCTTGATCAATGTGGTTGAAATATGCCGTCGGTAGTAAAAAATCTGTGGGCCGCTGGAACGTGGTGGACACGACTTAGAGCTAATAATTCCGCACTTTGTGCGTAATCATGGATCTCTAAGCTCGGTCTTATACTAACCTTGCTTCGCAAGCTAAGTATAATTTCACCACAGAGGGCCCACAGATTTTTTACTACCGACTAGATTTTTAGTTCTAATATTATTGAGTAAATTGCAGTATTTAGAGATTTTTTAGTGCTGTGTAATCAAATAGGAATTTTAATTCTTAAATAAAATAACAGCTTCCATTAAGTATTCAAGACATGTAGATGTGCTTGAATTTCTTAATAGAAGCTGTTTTTTGTTTAGTATTTAGATTTTAAAATGATTGATAAACAGCCTGGTTTAGTATGGAGCTACGAGAAAATTGACTTAGCTATGAAATCATTGTTACCGGCTTTGCCGGTTACAATGAGGCCGACTTCGAAGATCCATTATTTTGCACGAAGTGTAAAATAATTAGCTCCGAATCGCGCCCATAGCGTTCCAACAGCATTCCCAATTTTTGTGGAGGACGGGAATTTAGATCCTACCCTCCACTCTGTAATCTGTAATTAGTAGCCTAAACTAACGTTATGATTAGCTTTATTAATAATTTTTGCTGAATCAAGACTGTCGAGAAACTTGTCTAATTTTTCGATAGTCTCTTTTTGGTTGTAAACGAAATCTCTTGAATAATCGAGATTAATTTTTTGTCCGTTATTCAAAACTACATCTAAACTGTTTTGACTTTTGGCAATTGCGATGGAACTAGAGAATAAGCCCAAAGCTCCAGAAAAAGGAACTGCCATGGGTGTAGATGCGGATTTTAAATCACCATTAATAGTAATTGATTGAATATCTTTAATTGAAAATGTTTTTAGCGGACTTGATAAAGGCAATAACATCATCAATAAAACGTTGCCTGGATTGTTAACGTCATTATACTTGACGATTCCATCGTTAACTTGCCAATAATTAAACAATACTGATGAAGCTCTCCAATAGTGGCCTAAAAATACTAGGAGAAAGAATGTTGTTCCAAAAATGAAACCAACGCTGCCAGAGAAAATATCCTTAACCATAACCCCGATTAATAAACCAAGTGCAAGACTCACAATAAGTGGTCTGAAACTAACTTTTTTCCCGAATTTCAACATAATAAACATTCCCTTCAAAATACATTAGATGGTATGAATCTATGACTAAAACTTTGGTACTTTTGATAGTTTAAATATACATCTTTATTGTAATACAAATAAAAAAATATCTTGAACAATAGTAAATTTATTCTTAAAGAGTTTCTTTGATAATACTTTTAAGTTTGCGAGATTTACCAATGGAAAATTTTCTCGTTTCACCATTAGAAAAACCGATCTCTCGAATGGCGAAGTTGATGTGGTGAATGTTTTCAGGATTGATAAGACAAGAGCGACTGATTTTAAATAGAAAATCGTACTTTTGTTCTAAATCGGTTAACTTGCCATAGAATTCGAATTTGCCATTAGTTGAGAAAATGTTGAGGCGATGAGGGATATCAGATGCTTCTACAAAAATAACTTCGGATTTGTCCAAATTATAGACTTGAGTTCCGACTTCAAAAGAGAAGCCACGTTTTTGAACAGTTCGAGTTTCATCAATTAATTGTTGTGCATAGGTTAAAGTGTCGTAAATTTCCTGACGGAATTTCTCTAAAGACTGATCCTTTTCGATGAAGTCGATAGCCGCTACTTTTCGTTTCAAGGTTAAGGGCGCCAGTTCGTCGTGGGTCGTAACAAAGATGATTTTGGCTTGCACATCGACCTTGCGAATCTCTTGTGCTAATTGGATGCCATCAATTTTGTTTTGTAAATCGATATCTAAAAAATAAATACCATTTTCAGGTTCATTTTTCTCAAGATAGAGCAGAACATCATCAGGATTGTTAGCCGTTAATTCGATTTTGAATAAATTGCTGTGAAAAAGGATATAGTTTTTGATCAAAGTGTGAAGCTGCTCAAGTTGGGCGGCGTCATCTTCACAAACAATTATTGGATACATAATTTAATCCTCCTTGGTGATTAAAATAATGTTGAAACGAAACCACTTCTGACTTTGGCTAGATTGAATGAATAAATTAGAATACTTTTTCCTAAGTGCCTTAATATGTAATTTATTGAGGTGCTTTTTCTCTTCTCTGACGGTATCAGGTTGATTATCGATGGAATTGTAGATTAGAAAGGCCAACTGTTGACCTTCTTGGTTAATACTGAGATAGATTTCACCGTTATCTTGTTTTTGCGTGAAGAAAATGGCGTTGTCAATGGCATTGTCGAGTAGATTAATGAAATCAAAAATATTAATAGGTAAGTCGTTTAATTCTTGATTGCAAGTGAAGTGACAGACAATATTCTTTTGGTTGATAGTATTGATTTTGCTGATTAAGAGACTCTTTAAGTAAGAATTGTGAACATTTTTTAAATCTTGAAATAATTCCATCGACAGGTTGCTCAAATAATCATCGGAGTAGTTTTCCAATTTCTTCAGTGCTAGATTCATAGCGTCATAATCTTGTTCATCGACGACAGTTTTCAAACTAAATAGTAAGTTTTTATAGTCGTGTTTGAAATGACGTAATTTTAATTGGTCACTTTCTAACTGATCAGTATAAATTTTAAGATTTTTAACTTGTTCTTCAGCAAATTTATCTTGATAAGCCTTACGATTTCGCACTCGCTGATAGAGGAAAACTATGATAACGAAGATGGATTGAATGACGATGAATAAAAGAGTTATCAAAATAAATATCGGATAAGTGGCGAAACTTTGTACGAGTGTCAGGATGATGTAAAAAATTAAATAGACGTATCCTAAGACGATAGTTGTGAGCGGCGTTTTCGTATCTAAGTGTTTGTTTAGTTTGAAAAAATTATAAATTAATATAAAGATGACTGAAATGACGATGATAGCTAGGTAAATAACCGATAATTGGAGAAAAGATTGAGCATTTAATTTATCCACGGTCACAATGACGGCAAAGACGGTACCAAATAGAAAAATAGCGATAACCTTGACCGCCGCTGTAACGATAAGGATGTTAAGTAAGTAATAGTCAATGTCTTTAGATTTACGCAGATAAAAATAAGTGAATACATCTAGAAATATTTTAGATATTGGAAGCAAAATTTCTATAATTGTGAAACTGAGAATGAAGCTAGGATAAATGATTAATTTTTTCTTATTAGAAAGGCGATTCTGATAAAGATTTCCGAAAAGAAAGAAGAAAAGGAACCAATTGGCAAAGATAGCAAAGAGGCGGGGACTAATGAATGTCATGAATATCACCTCCTAAGGCTAGCAAAGTGATATTCAGATTGAACCAATCATTATTTTTTCGATACTGGACGAATAGATTAGGATACTTCTTTTTAATGTCTTGGACGTTGACCATTCCTAAGCCAGAGTGATTCTTTTTGGTAGTGAATCCTTCTTGCATCATGGTTTGAATCTTAGTTTCAGAATGAATCGTATTATTAATTAAAAAAGATAGTTGTTGCTGCTCTTCAACGATGGCGATTTGGATTTGCGCACCGGTTTGACCCTTAGTGGCTTCAATAGCGTTGTCGATTGAAATACCCAAGAGTCGGACCAGATCAAAAATATTAATATTGACCTCTTTAATAGTATTGCGACATTCAAAGTGACACTTGATATTATTTTGATGGATCAAAGCTAATTTGCTGATAAAAAGACTCTTTAAATAATGGTTCTGTACGTTATTTAAATCTTTGAACAATTGCATGGAAATATTGTCGAAGTAACTGTCGGAATAAACTTCTAGTTTTTCTAAAGCTTGTTTCATAGCGGTATAGTCGCCGTCGGTAGCCACAGATTGAAGAGATGCGATACCGTCTTTATAACTGTGTTCAAATTTGCGTAGATGCAAATGATCTTTTTCGAGTTGATCGGTATACATTTTCAGATTTTTAAGTTGTTCTTTAGTTAATTCACGTTTGTAAGCTAATTGTTGTGTTTGACTAGCCTTACCAAAGAGAACCGCGATGAAAATGCACTGAATGATGATAAAGGTAAAGATACCAATAGTTAAGTCTGAGTATGCTTTGTTTTTTTGAATAAAGTGCATGAATACATAAATTGCGATAAATAAGTAAACTAATAACAAACTGAGTAGAGCTGACTGATCAATCTGCCATTTTTCTTCAATTTCAAAACGTTTATACAAGAAAACAAAGATTATCGCAATAAACATTTTGATCAAAAGGCCAAGGGCCACAAAGAGAAGAACACCTGAGATGGTTCGAGTAGATATTTTGATAAGTATAGTACTGGTTAAAGTTTCATAAATCAGACGGATCAGGGATGTTAACAGAAGGGCATTTATTAAGGCTAAATTCCATTTTTTGTGACGCCAAAGAGTGAGGTAGACGATGGCAAAGGTGATTAAGTATGAATAATCGTTTAAAAAAATTTCAGATAAAAATGAAATTAGAACGAATACTGGTAGATAATATTTTTCTAATTTAAATAGTGAATAGAAAATGCCATAAAAGATTAACCATGCCAGTAATTTCCCTGTATCGTAGATTATTGATTCCACCTCAAATACACCCCCCTTATATCGATATATTAATTATTACATAATATTCAGAGAAACAATTTTTTTGTCACGAAACGGCTGAAATTTATTCATGAACCAAAACTGCCTACTTCAGGATATTATTTACATTCAAGTTCAAAGTGATGCTATATTTTGGTCGAATAAATGAGGGGAAGTAATATTATGGGCTTTACAATAGGAAAATATATAGTCGGTGTCGCGATGATATTACTCGGTATTTATCAGATTTTTAATTCACATAAATACGTTCGTGAGATTCAAAAGGATGGCAATAAAACCACTTCCCATTTTGTTGGTTATGCGGTCTGGTCTAGTTTTGCTTTTGGCCTAATAATCATAGGTATTGGTATGTCGATAATGTCTATGAAGTAGTCGCAATAAAATACGCAACAAAACAATTTTAAGTTGTTTTGTTGCGTATTTTTGTATCTAGAAAAATGTACTTTTGATAGCATAAAAAGAAAAAGGATGAATTTTATGAGTAGGATCTATTTGTTGGTAATCCTGGGTTTATTAGCTCTATCAGGATGTAGCAAACAGGAATCTAACAACGATTTACCCGAGAAAATCAATTTGGAAACCAATGTTAGAACTCGCTTGCAGCAGAACCGATATAATTGGCGTCACCAAGTTAATCAAACTAAGATAATCAATCGTCAATTTTTGGATATAGCGGATGACTACAGTGGAATTACTTTGGAGCAGTTCAAACATCAGAATCGTTACGTAATTAGAGCAACCGTACTGAATTTGCAAAAAATTAAATGGATAGCACCACAGCCAGAGACGAAGCTGACTTTGAAGGTTGATCAGGTTATTAGTGGTAACAAAGGATTGGAAGGTAAGCGTCTCTATTTGAATTTTCCTGGTGGTTTTGGTCGAGAACGTGATATTTATGCGCAGCCAACTAATCCCGATAGTGAAATTTTCTATCATATTCCTAATTCTCCATTGCCAGAAATTGGATCAAAAGTTATTTGCGGATTAATCAGTGATGTTCACCACAACAATGATCGGTTAGATCAGCTTCATATATCTGACGTGGAACATACTTTCTGGGTAAAGAGAAAGGGCAAATACGAATTAAATAATCCCGCTTTTAAAAAAGTTAAGCGTAATTTAGCCATTTTTGAATTAACTACGGAATTTAATGAAGATAGGATTAGTAAATGAGATGTCTAGTTGCTGGAGTCAGGTCGATTTGATTTTCGTGAAAGTCTCGCAAAAAAATTCTCAGTCTACCAGCTGTTTGAGTGGGGTGACGAGCAAAGTCTCTCGACAGATTGAGAGTAATAATCGTGCCATTATTCAGGATCAATTTTAATTTAACGGGATTACGTAACATCGACATCAAATTGTAGAGAAGTCCACGTTCAGAAGAGAGCAACAGGGTAGATGATATTAATTTTTTTATTGGTAGGCCAGTGATCTGAATAGTTTTAACGTCTTTTTTAGCAATGATTTTTAACTTTTCTGTGTGAGGAAAAATCATGATGATTAATCGTTTAAAATAATTACTTTTATCGCTATAACGGATAAATTGGTCCGTCGAATCCCAGTAACTAAAAATGATAGGCAGGATAGTGAAATAGTGTCCAATGAAAATTAACAAAAAGATGATGAATGCGATTCGTAATCCTAATATTCTAGAGATATTCAATCCAAATAAACCACCAATTAAAGTTGCCCAGAAGAGACTGATTAATAGAGGACGGTAAGTTAATTTTTTTCCGAATTTAAGCATAGTAGGTCAGTTCTTTCCAAACTACCCGATCCCAATTTGGTTTTAATTTACCATAATTATTTAACTAAGGTTCTATAAATATTAATGACATTGTGTATAAGAAATTAGTTAAGAAAAGTGGTTGCTTCAGGATGAATATTTCGATACTGTATTAGTGTACTAGTACAGCAAGGATGTGTATCTGATGGAATATATCGAAAACATACCAATTTATTTACAAATTAAGGAATATTTAGAGGAAAAAATCATTACAGAGACTTATCCCTTGGGCGGACAAATACCTTCAGTGAGGCAATTGGCATTTGAATTAGCAGTGAATTCTAACACTGTTCAGAAGGCTCTCAAAGTGATGATTGAGGAGGGAGTCATTATCACGTTACGAGGTAAGGGTAATTTTGTGACTGAAAATGCAGCAATAGTTGAAAGATTAAAAGAAGAAATTGTCAATGAAACCTTTGATTCGGCCTATGACAAACTACATTTATTAAAAATGAATAACCAAGAAATAACCGATAGTTTCTCAAATTATGTGAAACAGAAGGAGAAAAATCATGAGTAATGTACTGACTATTGAGAATCTCACCTATAAAAGAAGTGGTAAGCAAATTCTAGCTGACGTTAATTTGAAACTTGATAGTGGCAAAATCATTGGATTACTTGGAGAAAACGGAGCTGGAAAAACTACTTTAATGCGGGCTATAGCTGGAGTTAATTCAGCTTCAGAAGGCGTTATAACGGTTAATGGCAATACTGATAAAGTGACCATTAAAGAGAATGTCAGTCTGAATGATCATTTGGATGGATTCAAAGTTAACAGTAAAATCAATGAGATCGTACATTTTTATGACGCAGTCTACCAAGATTTCTCAATTGAGAAATATGAGGAAATTGCTAGTTTCCTAGGAGTGGACATGACTGAAAAGCTATCAGCACTGTCTACCGGAACCAGAGGTAAACTGATTGTCGCTTTAACATTAGCCAGATCGGTTAAATTATATTTGTTAGATGAACCTTTGAGTGGAATAGACAGTATTTCCCGTAAAAAAATTATCAGCAGTATCATTCGTTGGAAAGATGACGATGCCACCATTGTTATCAGTGATCATTATGTAACTGCTATTGCCAGTCTATTGGATGAAATTGTAATCATTAAAGATCAACAGATTAGAGAACTTATTCCAGTTGAAAAAATTCAAACTGATTATCATTTGGGGATAGAGGCATATTTTGAAAAAGTCTATACGGGAGAGATTAAATGACGAGAATGCAGACTTTAAATAGCCAGCTCTTTTTCAAGCGTTGGAAAATGGTCAATCTAATATTTTTAATAGATTTGATTGTACTCAGCATGATTATGCTAGTAGATATGATATTCAATAAGTTAGTTTTTAAATCAGCAATGGTTGACCGGTGGTATACGTACTATGTTCTAATAATTTTTATCTCTTATATTGTTTCCTTTATATTGTTGGCAAAAGATAATGAACGGGTACTTTTTAGCAATAAGTATCGAATGATTCCCATTGTGGAATGGAAATTATATTTAAGCAATATTCTAAGTTCTTTCTTAGCAGTACTTTATTTATGGTTCTTAGAAAGTTTAGGTAATACTATTTTTAGGTCCATTCAAGTACATAAATTTATGGTTGGAAACACTCTAAGCAATCTTTTGTACACGAATGATCTTTATAGACAATCTGACTTTGAGATCATTACCACAATGTTTGCCGTCGGATTTTTTTTAATGGTTTTGATCTGGAGCATCATTACATTAGTACACTTTTTAATCAGTTTGATTGCTGAAAGATTTGATTTAAGAAAGAAGAAAGTAATTAGGACTGTGTTGTATATCGTAATTACTTACTTATGCCTTATGATTTTTAATTCCTCAGTCTCAGGCGTTTTTGTTTTGATGTACGGCGATGGCTTTAATGTTTTTGCGAAAATAAATCGCATGTTGTTGACGAGCATTTATATCTTCAGTGGTTGGATCGTAGTTTTGACTGCAATAAATATTTATTTGTTAACAAAACATGTTGAGACGGATTGCTAGGAGGATCAAATGAACAGTACATTAGGATTGAATAAGTATTTGATATGGAACAAATTCAAATTGATGAATTTTATTTTGATAGTTAATGTCATAGAATTAATTTTAATAACGCCCTTAGACTGGGGTGCAATGTTTCGTCCAGGTTATCAGCTAGGAAAAGTTATTTTTAGTTCACTAATAGTTTATCTATTGGGAGTGATATTGCTGATAAGAGAAAATGAGCACGTATATCTTAATGGCAAATATAGTTCAATTCCTGTTACAGAGACAAAAATCTATTTTAGTAATTTGTCGACAACACTTTTAGTTTATTTATATCTTTGGTTTCTAGAAACGGGAATTTTTCTAGCAGCTTTTTGGATTATTGATAGAAAAAGTTTGACTGACCATTTAAAAAGCATTCTAGAAATGAATCAAATTGGACTGATCATTAAAGTTATTATTATGTGCATGTTAGCAATTGTCTTAATTTGGACATTAAGCACTTTTGTTCACTTAACGTCCCAACTTTTACCGTTGCAAAATCCAAAATTAACAATGGTAATTTTTTATTCACTGGTCGGGGTACTAGTTTTCTACATCGGTTACGTTAATTTATGGCAAGCCGATGCTATGAGAGTCGATTGGTATATAGAAGCGAAAAATCACATCTTCATTCAGATGGTCAGCATGGATTTGATTGGGATAGTTGTCTTTACTTTCTGCAATTTATTGATATTGAAAAAATATAGCTCAATAAGATGATTTCACTCAGGATTAGAAACGATAGTGTTGAGGTAATTATTTTATTTTTTCACAGGCGATAGGGTACTATGAAAATAATCTAAGAGAAAGGGAGAAAGACATGTGAAGTTCAATAATGATTTTTATAAAAGTAAATATTTTTGGCTAGGATTAGTTGGAATTTCATTCACTGCAGGTTTTCCATGGAAAAATGTCTGTTCAATACAGGGGATTTTTTACTTAATAATTATTGTTATAGGGGCTACATCGATTATCGGATCAATTTTTAATTTCTCTAGATATTTTTCGTAACGAGAGTATAACGATAAAACTGCAGTAAAATGGAATTAATGAAAGAAGCTGATTCCATGAATGGAAAATTTATTGGTATTTTAGCAATATTAATAGGAATTTGGCAGATAGCTGTCGCTCAAAAAATGTATCAAGATATTAGAAGAAATGTTAAGCAACCTAAAATGACAATCTTTTTTGGAGTGACTGTTTGTTTGATAATTGGCGTTATATTCCTAATGGTCGGGGGATCGCTACTGCGATAAAGGATAAATCTAATAGGCGTGATGAATCTGAAGAGATTCATCACGCTTTTTTGTACTTTGACAACTGATAAGTGCGTGCAAAAAAGGCTAAATCGACAATATAATTTGGGTGCAATCAGGAAATCATTGGGATTAAATTTTGAAAGAAGGTAATTTCTATGATCAAGTTCGGTAAGAGAGTAAATTATAGACCTTTAATAATTAGTTTAGTTTTGGGCCTGTTCCCAGGTTTGATATTCGCTATGGTGGGGTTTGGCAAGATTCCATCTATATTAGTTGGAATTGGTATTTTTCTTGTATTTTTTGTTGGTTATTACTTCAGAATTTTGCCAGTTCTTTTCAATTATTGGGAAGTAGGAAATGGCTATGTTCAATATATCAATTTGAATAAAACGTCAGCACGTTTCAAGGCTTTACTGTTACCATTTTCAGTTCATATGAAGACGATTGATTTTAATTCTATTAAATCGGCAACTATTAAGGGAGACTTATCGAAATTAGAGCAAGAACCGATGGCAATTCCTTACAGTGGATATCTAGCAGTTATTACGGCGGTACTTTCAATTATTCATAATCCTGTCGATATAACTTTTGAATTGACTGATGGAACTTCAATTACTGTCGGTGCTGCTCGTGATATGGTTTATGGAAAAGATAAGGCTATCAAGAAATTAGAGAAAATGCTCAATCAGATGTCTGACGCAAAGATTCAAGTCATTGATCAGACTGATCACAAGGTCAAATTAGTTTAAAGTGTTGATGAAGGTACATTCTCGTATCCTTTATGGTTATAATTCAATTAATAAGAGGGTGTGGGAAAAGTGGAATTAGCCAAAAATATCGTCAAATATCGGAAAAGGAACAAACTGTCCCAAGAACAATTAGCTGAAGCTTTGAATATTTCCAGACAGTCGATTTCTAAGTGGGAAACAGGGGAAAATCTACCTAGCATCGATAATCTGATTTCTCTAAGTGGATTGTTGGATATATCTTTGGATGAATTGATAACAGGTGAACCGTATCTTCATTTTCCATTTGATTATGGAAAGCCAAAAAATCGTTGGCCACAGGTGATTTTAGTTTTGGTGATGGTTCTTGTTGCGACAATAATAACGATACTATTTGGTAAAACTCCCTTAATAGCAACCTTTGATATCATTTTGGGAATTCTAATATCGTACTTTTTCATGACGAGAATGGGTTTCTATGATTATAAAAGGTACTGTGATTATTGGACTCTGGAAAAAAGTGGTATCAGTTATTCGATAGATGATGAGGATGAGATTTCTTTTGGAAAAGATTTTATTATGCCGCTATTGGGACTTTTGAATATCCGCTCAACAAAATTCATTTCTTACAAACAAATTAAGAGTGTGGAAATATACTTGAAACTCTATGAATACGATCCTAGTAAGGAATTGACGTTAATGGGTGGTTCTGGTATCTCAGCTAGTTCAATGGTGGAACAATTCGAATTGAGAATAACGTTGCTAGATGGTAAGAGGGTTAATTTGAATCTCAATCAGTATTATTGGAAAGACAGTAAAGAACGAAAAATGTTAGGAACAATTGTTACTTTCCTTAAACGAAAACATTTTGAATTCATTGATAAACAGGGAATTGCAGATCTTTTGCGAGATGATGAAGGTAGTTTGACCCGTGAACTTTACAAGCAACGTGACGATAAACAAAAAGAGCGCTAATTTATAGCGTTCTTTTTTCTACCACCATTTAATATAATTGATTTCTTTTTTTCTAATTTCATAGCCATGTTTCTCGTAAAAATGATGAGCCGACTCTCTTTCAAAGCCAGACACGAGACGAATGCCCAAGCTGCCTTGAGATTTAGCCCATTTTTCAGCTGCTTCCAATAAAGCCGATCCGATTCCAATGTGCTGATATTGATTATCAACAGCTAAGGTAATAACATTTTTAAGACTTTGATGATAGGTATTTTCGTAGTCCCCCATTTGAATATATCCGACCACTAAATCATCTTTGCAAGCCACGAATAATTTGTTATTAGGTAGAGAAAGAATTTTTTCTATTTGTTTGGTAGTTTCATCTAGTGGAAAATCATATTCCAAACTATCACTGTTGATCCGATGTATTGCTTTGGCATCGTTTATATTTGCTTCTCTGACATCCATTTTTTGGCCTCCCAGCTCTATATGAGGCGATTATATATCAGATGCGGAATTGTAGAAACAAAATTAGTTATGTCCCATCAAATAAATAGCCAAAATGACAAAGAAGGTAGAAACAATACCCAAATACCAAATAAGGAGTGCTTCAGGGAGTGGTAACTTCTTATGAGTTTGCATGCCATTTCGAATGCCTTCTATAAAAAGTGCTACGGGTGAATAGACACAGAGAAGAGTCAGACTAAAGGCAAATAGGTTAACCCAGGCATGTCCGGTATTTTTTTGAATAAGACTGAAGACAAGTAGAGCCATTAATACGATTGTTGGAGTTACTACTAGTACTTTACGCATAGATTTTCCCTCCTATCTTTTTATCTATATTAGGCTCTTATTTCATTTTTTTAGCAATATATTTTTGACGAAAGGTTATACAACCATTAAGTAAGTAGTTAGAGATAGGAATAGAGCTGCGACTATCGCCAAATACCAAATTAGAATGGATTCGGATTTAGACATTAATTGTTTTTTATCTGATCTCGTTCGGATACTTTCTATTACTAAGGTCACGGCCGGATAGATACATAATCCTAATAGTCCTAAAGCAAATGGATAGATCCACGATCGACCACTAGCTCTTAGAATGAGGCTAACAATCATCATGATTAATAAGATAATTGTTGGTGCTATTTCAATAATTTTACGCATGAGGTTCACCCTCTTGAGATAATTATTTATTTTTGCACCGCTATTAAGCATCCAAATGTGTCTTTTATCAAATTATTTTTTCTAGAAAGTGAGTTCTTTTTGTATATTGAATAAAATGTAAAACATGTTATACTAAAAATGTAAAAAGGATTTGACATTTTTACGGAGAATAAAATGAAAAATATTATTAAACAAAAGCGGAAAGAATTGAAATTATCACAAGATGAGTTGAGTAAATTGGCCGGTGTGACTAGACAGACTATTAATGCCATCGAAAATGACAAATATGATCCTTCTTTAAGTTTGGCTTTTCAATTAGCTGCCATTTTACATATTCGAGTTGATGAATTATTCAAATTTGGAGATGAGCGTGATGACCAATACTAGAAAATATTTTCTCAAAAGAGCTTTATTAGTAACTCTTTTAGCAATCTTCTTCTTACTATGGTTATTGTCCAAAGTAACTTTGAATCAAGATTTATCACCAATTTTCTTTATACTGATATTGATACTATTTATCTATCAACAACGTAAATTAGATAAAGATGGTAGTACGAATATTTTTAAAATAGCTCGTGATGGTTTTCCTCAAGGGTTGAAGCATGACGATGAACGTGAAGCCAAGAATGCTTTGACAGCTAGTTTCTTCAGTCAAAGATTTACGGCGGGATTTATTGTTCTAGCTATCGGTATTCCCTTGATTATTACTAGTTATAAGCTAGTAGATACAAGCATTTTCAATATCAATGCTTTTGGTATCTTAGGTGTAGTTACTTTGATAGTCCAAGAGTGGAGTTTTTATTATGAATATAGTCGTTTAGACAAATAGTATGTTGGTTGTTTGGTTTGAGATAAATTATTTGATCTACGACGCTTCGATTCAAAAAGAATTTCAAATTAAAAAGGCAATCTCTGTCAGGTTTTCAATACCTTAATAGAGGTTGTCTTTTTCGTTGTTCAAAACTATGCTTTTAATTTTTCTTTATTGAGATTGTCCATATCAGTTATCAGTTCTTTTACTCTATCAATACTGCCAACATAAACACCACTAGCTAATGGATGACCGCCACCGCCGTATTTTTCAGCCATTCCATTGATCGAAATAGATTTGGAACGTAGGTTAACGCGGAAACGATTTAAATCTTTTTCACTGACGACAATCCAGGTTTTAACTTTGTCGATGCGACCAATCAATGGCACAGCATGATCAATTTCACCATCGTTTAAATTGAATTTATCCAAAGTATCTTTGCGAATAATGATGTAACCAAAGCCGGAATCAGTGATTTTTACGTTGTTGAGGATGTAGGCTTCAAGGCGAGCAACTTCGAGAGACATTTGATCTTCTTGCAAACTGATCTCAGAAATATTGATGCCTGTTTTAGCTAATTTGGCAGAAGTGATGAGAGTGCGATAGCTGGTTTCGCCGTTTAAGAAACGAACAGTGTCACCAATGATTCCAGAATACAATTTGGCAGCAATCTCTTTTGTTAGTTGGAAATTATTTATTTCTTCGGTGAATGAAAAAATCATTTCAGCACAACTGGAGAAAGTATCGTCGACCCAATTCAGGTCACCAAAGGGATCAACATTGGGATGGTGATCTATTTTGATAACTTCAGCGGCATTTTTATAAGCACCGTCATTATCAATTCTTCTAGCGTTAGCTGTATCAACAGTAATTACTAGAGAGTCCTTATAGGTAGAATCCGGAATTGCCTGCATTTGACCGATCCAATTTAATACTGGTAGATCGATTCCGGTCACATAGATGTTTTTTTGCGGGAAGACTTCTTGAAGAATAGCGGCTAAACCAGTCTGTGATCCAATGGCGTCAGGATCTGGATTACGATGTCTGAGAATAATAATAGTATTGTATTGTTCAACTTCTTTTAAAATGTCATTGATCATAAGACTTACTCCCCAACGATGATTAAATTATTTATGGTTAAAACTTACCTAAAACTAACCTGTAAACACTAGATAAGTCAACAAAAAGACACTAGATAAAAATATCTCTAGAAAATACTATATCACTTCACCTAACAACAACTTACAAAAATGTAAGGAAATGTAAGAGGAATCGCACGACCCAAAATACCTGAGCAGTTATGATAGATATATCAAATGGAGGGAAGAACAAATGCAAAAAATTGTCGATGTACAAAACGTTGAAAAGATTTATGGAAAAGCTGGGGAAAAACAATTCAAAGCTTTGTCCGATGTTAATTTTGAAGTTAAGCCTGGCGAATTCGTTGGAATTATGGGCGCTTCAGGTTCAGGTAAAACAACACTCTTAAATATTTTATCTACATTAGATACACCAACAAGTGGTCAAGTTGAGATTGCTGGTGAAGATATTACTAAATTAAATAACAACCAAATGGCTGATTTCCGTTCTAATAAAATTGGTTTCATTTTCCAAGACTTTAACTTACTAGAAAATTTAACAGCCTATGAAAATATTGCTTTGCCACTAGCCTTACAAAATACAGCCACAAAAAAGATTAAGCCAGCTGTTCAAAGTATCGCTGAAAAATTAGGTTTAACTGATATTTTAAATCACTATCCAACTGAATTATCTGGTGGTCAAAAACAAAGAGTTGCGGCCGCTCGTGCCTTAGTTCATGAACCATCAATTGTTTTTGGTGACGAACCTACTGGTGCCTTGGATTCCAAGAGTGCCAGAGCATTATTAGATACTTTAACTAAGATCAACCGTGAAGATAACGTCTCAATTCTACTTGTAACTCATGATCCATTTTCAGCTAGTTTCTGTGACCGTATCTTATTCATCAAAGATGGTGAAATTGGTCAAGAATTAAAGAAGGAAGAGAATTCACGTGCTGAATTTTATCAAGAAATCCTAGATTCACTAGGAACATTTGCAGAATAGGGGAGGAAAACATGTTAAACAAATTAGCTTTGAGCGGAATTAAGCACCGTCTCCGCGACTATACCGTTTTATTTTCAGGTTTGATGATTGCATCGGCTATCTTCTATATGTTCATGTCCCTAGCAACTAATCAGGCTTTTCTTAGTTCTAATTCTCCAGCCGCCGCTACTAGTTTTATCTTCGGTTTTGGAATTGTTTTACTAGCAATTATTACGATCGTTTATGTTAATTACGCTAATACCTTTTTACTAGGTATGCGTCAAAAAGAATATGGGATGTTTATGATGCTTGGTGCCAAGAGTAGTAAAATCTCACGTATGATTTTTGTTGAAACATTTGCCATTGGTGCGATTTCAACATTGATTGGTTCAGCTATCGGTGTTTTAGCTACTGGTTTTGTCGGCCGTTGGTTGATTGGACTTCTTGATATTCAAGTTAAGCATTTTAATAGTTTCTATTTACCAGCTTTACTCTGGACTTTGCTTTTCTTCACAATTATCTTCATGTTTTCCGCTATTAGAAATTCAGTCTCGCTACGTCGTACTAAAGTTCTAACTTTGCTAAATCGTGACAGTCAACCAGTAAAAATTAAACGTAACGGCGTTATGAAAGCAGTACAAGCATTACTTGGTTTAATTTTACTTGCAGTTGGTTACTTCACCATGTACTTTTCTGGTCATAATCCTGGCACTATCTATCTGGGTATTCCAGTTGCCTTGGTAACAATTGTTGGTGGTACTTACTTTACGATCAATGCCTTTGTAACAGCTATTATCATCATGCTAAAGAGAAATACTAAGTATTCACAAAAAGGCTTGAACAATTTTACACTTTCACAGTTAAGTTTCCGTATTAATGACTATACTAAGATTCTCTCAATGGTTTCAATCATGTTTGCCTTAGCTTTAGGTGCTATTACAGTTGGTTTAGGCTTTAATAATCAAATCGACAACATCGTAAATGGTCAAAACTATTATGATGTGCAAGTGACAAATCCTAATGCTGCACAAAAAAAGAATATTAAGGAATTGAGTATTTCTAAAAAGGGTACTTATAACTTTAAATCAGACGGTAAGAATGTTTACTATCGTAGCAGTCAATTCAAGAGTCAACCAATTGGTTATGCCAACATGAATGTTGATACTATGGTATTTAAGCTTTATACTTCATCGGATCCAGCTAAAAACTCAAATGCTAGATATGAGTTGATGAATACACGTCTTCCAAAGTATAGAACGATGGAAGCTCAATTTGTCAGTGATGCTAAATACAGTGCCATTAAAGGCCAGGAATCAACAACCGTTTTAGTTAAAACTACTTCATTCAAGAATAATCTGTCGACAATTAAAAAGATTTCAAAAGATGAAATCAAACGTTTCCCAGAATTAAAGAATGCCGGCGGCGATAAGTATTCTTCATATACACTAATCAATGGTTTCTTCTCAGGACTAGAATTTATGGGCTTCTTTTTAGGAATTGCTTTCTTAGCAATGTTAGCTAGTTGCTTGATGTTCAAGATCCTTTCTGGTGCTAACGGTGACGTTAAACGTTACAACATGCTTTATAAGATTGGTACAAGACAAAAAGTCTTACGTAATACGATCAATAAAGAAATCGGTGTACTCTTTGCAGTACCAGCAATCCTCGGTGTTATCCATGTGTTAATTGGTTTACAGT
This sequence comes from Companilactobacillus sp. HBUAS56275, assembly GCF_036913655.1. Classification (NCBI taxonomy): domain Bacteria; kingdom Bacillati; phylum Bacillota; class Bacilli; order Lactobacillales; family Lactobacillaceae; genus Companilactobacillus; species Companilactobacillus sp. HBUAS56275. The sequence goes on along the minus strand of NZ_JAYKKK010000004.1, from coordinate 252,086 downwards.
TATTCGTTAAACTTTTGTATAAACCATATACAAATATCGAGATACCATTCGCAATTTTCCTAGTTCTCTATTTAGGTTATTACTTCTTAACCAGATATCTCTATAAGAAAATTGTTCTCAAATAATAGATTCAGTTCCTTCCGGGGAACTGCGATCGACGGGTATTTACCTTTCGATCGCAGCTTTCCGGAAACGGGAAGCACTTCCCCCAATAAAATAATTTCAATAGTTAGACATGTCTAACCCCTTAATAAAGTAGAATAAGGATCACTCAACAGTTCCTAATCTACGATTCGAAATAACAAAATCACGTTTGTGGTTTTGTTATTTTTTTTGTAATTTTGTTAAAAATTGGCTTGCTCGATAAAAAAATATTTGATTTATTTTATTAATTTTATAATTACGATAACCTTAATCTAATAGCTTTTTGCGACCGTAATTCAAGAGACACCCTGTCTAGCAGTAATTTCACAAAAGAAATAATTGTTGCCAAAATCAAAAATACACATTAAAATTTTCTTAATAAACAAAAAGAAAATTTAACAATAGGGAAAGGGGAACTAGATTATGTCAATGATTGAATTCCGCGATGTGCAAAAATATTATGGAAATTTCCATGCATTAAAAGACGTCAATTTAAAGATTGATAAGGGGGAGACCGTTGTACTAGTTGGTCCCTCTGGATCAGGTAAAAGTACTTTGGCTCGTACAGTCAATGGTCTAGAAACAATTCAAGCAGGACAATTGATTGTTAATGGCCGTGATATTGCTGACAAGAAAACAGATATTAACCGAATTAGAAAAGATGTAGGGATGGTTTTCCAGCATTTCAATCTCTATGCAAATAAAAATGTACTCGAAAATGTAATGTTGGCTCCGAGAATCGTTTTAAAATTGGATGAAAAAGAGAATAAAGAAACGGCGATGGCCTTGTTAGATCGAGTTGGTTTGGCTGATAAGGCTCAGAGTATGCCTTCACAAATTTCTGGTGGTCAAAGACAACGTGTGGCGATTGCTAGATCCTTAGCTATGAAACCTCGTTGTATGTTGTTCGACGAACCCACAAGTGCTCTAGATCCAGAGATGATCGATGACGTATTGGGCGTTATTAAATATGTTACTAGCCAAAGTGATATGACATCTTTGATCGTTACTCACGAAATGGGATTTGCTCAAGAAGTTGCCAACCGCGTTATCTTTATGGACGATGGACAGATTCTTGAAGATGATCCGACAGATATTTTCTTCAAACAACCATCAAATGAACGTGCAAAGAAATTCTTGAGTAAGATCATCCACTAAGGAGGACCCGATAATGAAACGTTTAAAATACTTAACTCTGATTATCACCTCGTTGCTCCTAGTATTGGTCTTGAGTGCCTGTGGTGCTAAGCCACTGTCAGATCAAAATGTTTTAACTAATGCTAAGGAAAGTAAGACGATTACTTGGGGTGTTAAGGCTGATACGAGATTAATAGGTTTGATCGATGTTAAAGACGGTAAAGAAAAAGGATTCGAAATTGATTTAGCCAAGGCTATCACTAAGAAAATGTTAGGCAAGGATGCTCAAGCTAAATTTGTTACCGTAACTTCACAGTCTAGAATTCCATTATTGAAGAATGGTAATATCGACGCTATCATCGCTACAATGACCATAACGCCTGAAAGAGAAAAAACAATTGATTTTTCAAACTCTTATTTCGATGCTGGTCAATCAATTTTAGTTAATGAGAACTCTTCAGTTAAGAGCGTTCAGGATTTGAATAATAAAACTATCATCGGTGTAGTTGGCTCTAACTCCGTTGAAAATGTTAAAAAATTTGCTCCAAAAGCCAGGGTGTTACAACTGCCAGATTATGCTCAAGCATTGACAGCTTTAAAATCTGGCCAAGGGGACGCCTTAACAACTGATAATGTCATCCTAGCTGGTATGGCAGTTAATAATCCAGGTTATGTTTTAAGAGGTGAGCCTTTTACTACAGAACCATATGGTATCGGTGTAAACAAAGGTCAAACAGAGTTTAGAAAAGCTATTAATAAAGCTTTAAGTGAGGTAGAAAAAGACGGCACATACAATAAATTGATCATCAAGTGGTTCGGTAATGTGCCAGGATTCAATTACAAGGAGGTGCTACGCAATGATTAATCTTTTAACTAATAATTGGGACGCCTTTATCACAGGATTTGGTTGGACGATTCTATCCAGTATATTAGCTCTGTTTTTCAGTTTAATTATTGGATCTCTAGTAGCCATCCTTGAGGTGTTGCCTAATAAGTTTTTACGAATTATCGGTAAAATTTATGTTGAGATTTTTCGTAATATTCCGTTGCTAGTTATTACAATGTTCTTCTATCTGGTTGTACCGTTATACGTAGTGAAAATAAATGGTTTCACGGCAGGAACAATTGGTCTAACAATTTATACATCAGCCTTTATCGCTGAAACGGTTAGAGCTGGTATCAATTCTGTTGATGTTGGTCAGATGGAAGCCGCTCGATCACAAGGGATGACTTTCTGGCAATCGATGCGTTATATCGTTTTACCACAAGCTTTCAAACTGGTTATTCCACCGTTGGGTAATCAATTCGTTAACTTGGTTAAGAATTCTTCGATTTTAGCTTTCGTAGCTGGATTTGATCTAATGTACCAAGGAAATGCAATTGCATCACAAACTTTTGATACGATCAATACTTATTTGATTGTTGGTTTGTTCTACCTAATTATCACAATGCCTATTAGTTACTACATGCAATATCTTGAAAGAAAGTTAGCTTAGGAGGGGAAAAATTATGCAAAATTGGATAAATGCTTATTCATGGATCAACATCAGATTTCTTCTCCAAGGTTTGGAAGTCACGATTTTGATCTCCGTTATATCGGTGTTACTAAGTTTTGTCATTGGATCAATCTTAGGAATTATTCGTTATTCAAAGATTCGCTATATCTCAAATATTGTCGGAGTGGTGATTGATGTAATTCGTAATTTACCATTACTTTTGATTATCTTCTTCGTTTACTTTGGCCTACCTGCCTTTGGATTCAAGCCGGACACGATTCCTGCAGCTATCTTGGCAATGACAGCCTTTGAATCAATGATGATTGCTGAAATCATTCGTTCAGGTATTATGGCAGTCGATGTTGGTCAAATGGAAGCTTCTAGATCAGTAGGGATGACTTATATTCAAGCCATGTGGCATATCGTTTTACCTCAAGCTTATAAGAAAATGATTCCTGCATTGGTAAGTCAATTCATCTCCTTGATCAAGGATACTTCTTTGGCAACAATCATTGTGGTACCAGAGTTAACACAACACGGACAAGTGGTTTATGGACAAAATCCAAACTACATTATTCCGGTCTTTGTCATGATGGCCCTGATGTATTTTGTGGTTTGTTACGCCTTGTCGCTGTTATCCAAATATATCGATCACAAATTAGCTTAAATTATTTTATTAGTTGACAGAATAAAAAAAGCCGTTTATAGTGAGTGTCAATCAAATAAACAAATATAAGTGTCTGAAGCAAGTAGTAATGTATCTGGGCGTAAGAAAGCCGGTGGTTGATGCGAACCGGTCAGGGTGCAGTTATGAAATACCAGGCATGACTTGGTTTTCCAAGCGGAAAAAGAGATCCGTTATTCTCAAGAGTGGAGAAGCTTTTTTTGAATACTTCTCAAGCTGGGTGGTACCACGGTAAATCGTCCCTGTTGCATTGTTGCAGCAGGGACTTTTTTTATACCAAGGGGTAAGTAAAATGATAATAAATACATGCGGGGGCAATCCTCGATATTAATTCTTCAAGTAAAATCAGACAAAATTTGGAGGAATTAATTATGAGTAAAAAGAGTATAAGTTTTAGAGAAGCCATCATCATGTTGGCTGTAATGTTAGTTATTTTGGGAGTAGGTGTTATCAAATTTGGACTTTCACCACAGACTCCCGTTCTAGTAGTAATCGCCTTGTTAGTTTTATGGAGCAAACTTCGTGGCAGTAGTTGGGATGATATTTCTGACGGAATCATCAGCGGCGTTAAAAATGGTATTATACCAATCTTTATTTTTATCCTGATCGGTGCTTTGATCGGTACTTGGATCGCAGCTGGTATTATTCCATCAATGATGGTCGCAGGATTCCACATGATCTCCGTACGTTGGTTTATTCCATCAGTATTTCTAGTTTGTGCTTTGATCGGTACCTCTATCGGTAGTGCTTTTACCATTATTTCTACAATTGGAATTGCTCTTTTCGGTATGGGACAAACTTTAGGGATGAATCCTGCTTTAGTAGCTGGGGCCATCATTTCTGGAGCAATTTTCGGAGATAAGACGTCACCACTTTCCGATTCAACTAATTTAGCCGCCGCTATTGCAGAAGATGATCTTTTCGCCCACATCAAGAATTTAATGTGGACGACAATTCCAGCATTCATTATTTCTTTAGTACTATACGCAATCGTTGGTAATAGTGGAACTAATGCAGGAATGGGCAAGATCAATACAACTTTAAATGTTTTAAACAGTAATTTCGTAATTTCATGGTGGGCCATTCTACCAGTCGCATTGTTATTCATCTGTGCCATTATGAAAATTCCCGCTATCGCTACATTGCTTTTGAACGTTACTGTAACGGTAGGAATGATTTTCATTGAAAAACCTAATACACCGGTAAAAGATATTGCCGGATTTATCGAAAATGGATTCGTATCTAAAACAGGTAATGCCAGTGTCGATGCTTTATTAACCCGTGGAGGAATTACTTCCATGATGGGTACAGTTTCATTGATTTTCCTAACCTTGTCGTTAGGTGGCTTATTAATGAAGTTTAATGTTATTCAAACAGCCATGGAACCATTAGCAGAACGTCTCAAGACACCAGGCTCAGTAGTAACCGCAACAATTCTTTCCGGAATTGGCGTTAATATCTTCGTTGGTGAACAATACTTATCAGTTATTTTACCTGGTAAAGCCTTCAAAGGAACTTTCAATAAACGTGGATTAGATAACTTAGCACTAAGTCGTGTACTAGAAGATGGTGGTACCGTAATTAACTACTTAATTCCATGGGGCGTTGCCGGTGCCTTTGCAGCCAATACCTTAGGAGTACCAACATTGTCATTCTTACCATTCTGTTTCTTCAGTCTACTTTCACCAATTCTTTCTATTATCAGCGGATTTACAGGAATTGGTTTGAGAAAGTTACCTGAAAGCGAAAAGGCGAGCAGTGACAAAGTAGCTACAGCTTAATAATGGTGGTATTCGGATTAATTCACAAAAATTAACGGTTGATGATGAGATTGGTCGTTTAAAAGACGGGATGATTATTCAAGTGGGTAAGAGAAAATTTTTAAAGATAGCATTAAAAAAGCAGGATTAAATATTTTATTTCAAATCAAATAATAGAAACACTATTTAGTTCGGAATAAAAACTGGGGAATGCATTCCCCAGTTTTTGTGGAGAACGGAAATTAAAGTACATTCCCGAATTAATTAAATTTTAATAAAAACCAAAATAAAGAGCAGAAATGCTCTATTTTTTTATTCCCGAGTTTGACAGAATGCCAATTAATCGCTAGCTTAAGACTGTTAAGCTTAGAAAGACAAGCAAATTTGGGGAGATTATTATGAAGAAAATTAAAATAGCTATTTGGGGAATCAACGTTGTTTTAATTGCAATTATTCTTTTTCTAGTTTTTGGAAACGGCTTCAAGAATAATGACAATAAAAATAATTACAGCACTTATACTGTCCAACGAGACAATACTAATTATTTCAATGGTATCGTCCAAGAAACGGACAAAAAGGTAGTCAGCGACGAGCCTAAGTCAGAAGACGAAACATTAGTCGCAACACACGTCTTAAACGGCCAGCGCGTAACTAAGGGTCAGGTACTATTCAGTTTTTACAAAAATATGAGTAGTGATATTAGTAGTGTCAATGCTGAAATTCATCAGGCACAACTTGCCATTCAAGAATACAACTCATCTGATAAGAAGACTGATGATCAAATTGAATTGAGTAAGAATCAAGAAATGCTAACAGAAGCACAGGCTAAATTAGCTAAACTTAATCAAGCACAAAATCGCCAAGTCACTGCACCAATCGATGGTACTTACTATAAGGATGATACTGGTCGTGAGTTCATTTATGGTGCACCAGTTATTCAAGGTAACGTGAACGAATATAGTTTGGATAAAATCAAGGTCGGTAGCAATGTAACAGTAATTGAAAACGACGGCACTAAGATCTCTGGTAATTATGAACAAAAGGATAGTATTCCTTACAGTACTCACAATGTTTCTTATTACCACTTCCGAGTTTCAACTGACGAAAAATTACCATACGGAATGCATGTCCAACTAAAGACTGATTCAGAAGGTTATAAGATTCCAGAAAAGGCTGTTTGGTCAGAGGATACAGTTTATCTTTTGAAGAATAATAAGAAGCACAAACGTACACTTACAATGACGAAAAAAGGCCATTATTACTATGTAATGGACGGAATTAAAACTGGCGACAAATTAGTTTTGAGATAGGACGGTGGAGTAATGCTTAAAGTTACCAATATAGGTAAAACTTATGGCAAGTTCATCGCTCTAGAGAATATCAATTTAGAAGTAGCTGATGGCGAATTCTTAGCTATCATGGGGCCTTCTGGATCTGGTAAATCAACTCTGATCAATATTTTAGGTCTATTGGATCAAAGTTATACTGGTGAATATTTGCTGAAAGATAAAAATTATAAAACGGTCAGCGACAATTTTTTGTCACGTATTCGAGGCGATCAATTAGGCTTCGTCTTTCAAAATTTTAAATTGTTGACGACTTATAGTGTTTACGAAAATATTGAAGTTCCGCTTATTTATAGTAAGAAAGAACAAAATAATAAGCGTGAATTGATTGAAGATGTAATTGAGAAAGTCGGTTTAAAGGGTAAGGAGAAGAATCTTCCTTCAGAATTATCCGGTGGTCAACAACAAAGGGTTGCCATTGCTAGAGCTATCGTTAATCATCCTAATTTGGTGATTGCGGATGAACCAACTGGAGCACTGGACTCGAAAACTAGTAAGGAAATCATGGATATCTTTACGAAACTTAATCAAGACGGCACGACGATTATTATGGTTACCCATGATAGTGAAGTAGCTGAATATGCAATGCGAACCGTCTATATTCGTGATGGTCGTTTATACAACGATGAAAAGAGCGTGAAAAAATCATGACAGATAAACTTTTGATCGCTTTTAAATCCATTGGAAAGAATAAGAATCGTAATTTCTTAACTATGCTAGGAATTATCATTGGAATTGCCAGCGTTATTTGTATATTGGCGATTGGGGATGGATTTGCCCACACGGTAACTAAAGGTATGGGAAATCATAATACCCGCAACAAAGTCGTTATTCAGTATCAACCAACGTCTGATGATGATACCGATGGTGGTTTTACTAATAATGATGAATCAGTTTTGGAAAAGATACCTGGAGTTGAGCACGTTAAATTGACTAGTAGCGTTGTTGAAGCCGGAGCTAAGGTTCAATACAAGACCAAGAACGTTACGATGAGTTTGAATAAACAACCTAAGCATTTGAAATTGGTTAAAGGTAGCTATTTTCAGATGAGTGGTGCTTCTAATGGAGTTTATATTTCAGAAGATTTAGCACACAAATTGTTTAAAAAGAATGTTTTGAATCGTTTGATTTCAATTGATGGCACAATCTTTGTCGTCCAAGGGATTTATCATATCAGCGATATGAATTATCGCCCCGATGCTTATGTTTCCAAAACAGTCTTCAAACAACTTTTTGCCAATCAGATATCGAAAGATCAGGCACGATTATCGGTTGAACCTAAAGCCAACAAAAAGTGGATCGGTAAAAGAGCGGTTAAACAAATGAAGAAGATGGGTGAACAGAAGAATATTGGAACTTATGAAGTTTCTAATCCAGATCAAATCAGTAAACAATTTACGAAGATTTTGAATGACATTACTTACTTCATTGCCTTTATTGCTGGAATATCACTATTGATTGCCGGTATTGGAGTTATGAATGTCATGTACATAACGGTATCAGAACGCCGTAAGGAAATCGGAATTCGTCGAGCTTTTGGTGCCACATCCAGCGACATTAGAAATCAATTTTTAATTGAAAGTGTCGTTCTATGTATAATTGGGGGAATTATTGGAATAATATTCGGTTACTTGCTAGTGGCAATTATTAATGCATTCTTACCATTTAAGGCCGTTATAACGGCTTATGCAATTATACTATCCTTATCGGTCTCAACGGCTGTAGGATTGATATTCGGATTTATTCCATCAAATAAAGCTGCTAAATCAGAATTAGTAGGACTCTTGAAAGAGGAATAGGGGAAAATGAAAAAATTATATGAATTAGATAAGGTGTCACACGTCGGGATCTTCCTGATATACTTTTTTATGGCTGTAATAGAATTATTAGTAAGTGACTCTAATTTAAGCGAGATGCCAGCTATGGGTAAATACCTTAAGTTATTACTCTTTGCTCTGGGCGCTCTGATAGTATTTGGGATTGCCTATGGATTGTTCAATCTATTGTTGAGAAACAATAACAATTACAAAAATACTTTGTTAGTTAATATGTCATTATGCCTAGCATTAGATGCTTTGTTGTCAGCTATTGTTTATCTAATTGCTGGTAAAACTAACGTTTGGGTCAATGGAATCGTGGGTTTCATTAGTTTAGGTGGTCTTGGTTTTCTAAATTGGAAGACCTTGGAAGTGCCACAGTCAGATAAAATTAAAATAACTGTTTTAACGGCGATAATGTTTGTCGTATCTTTAGTCTAGGGTGAAATAAATGGTCGGTTATTCGCAAATTAGGGCAATATTAGATGATTTACAAGTTGATTTTCAATTGATCGAGCATCCGGCAGTCTTCACAGCTGAAGAGGCTGATAAATATGTTGAAGACATTGCTTGTATGAAAACCAAATCGTTGTTTCTAACGGATAGGAAAAAGACGGCCTATTATTTGATTTTCGTAAAAGATGATCATCGTTTGGATATGAAGAAGTTCGCTCAAATAGTAGGCAAGAAACATTTGAAATTTGCTTCAGAAGCTGATTTGTTGGAAAAATTAGGAATTAAATCAGGTTCGGTATCGATTTTTAGCTTATTAAATAATGAAGCTAAAGATATACAGGTTTACTTTGAAAAGTCAGTTATAGCTGATTTACCGCTGACTTTTCACCCCAATGACAACACAAAAACGTTGCTATTAAAACCAGAGGATTTATTTAAATTTCTGGATAATATCGGATTTTCTTATCAAATAGTAGAATTATAAAGCCAAGACACGGGTCTTGGCTTTTTTGCTGACTATATTCATGAGATAATGCGCTTAAAGGGGTGAGATGATGAAAAAAGTACTTCTGTTATTGTCTTTGGCAACATTAGTTTTTCCATTATCTGCGTGTAGTAATTCAAAGACTTCAAGTGATCAAAGGAATCAAGTGTCTGTGAAGAAAACGGGCAAGGATACAAAGACGATCGAACAAAATCAACGGATCTGGAAAAAGAAGACGTCGGGGATCAAATCAGTTTATAAAGATGGCTACTCAGGCGATTATATAGGGATTGCTAATAATATGAACCAATTGCTCCATCCATCTTTTAATATTAAAAATTATCTTGTCATCAAAGGAACCATTTATAATTTAGAACAAATGAAGAGTCCCAAGGGAGTTCCGTTAACGAAAGCTTCAATTTATGTTGATAAAGTTATCAGTGGTAAGAAATCATTGCATGAGAAAACTATTCAAGTTCCATTAAAGGGTGGGATAGTTTCGACGGACGATTACTATTTAGATGCAACTACCAACCAAACTAAGCAGGATCTTTTAGTACAGGAAAAATTAGCTCCGTTACCTAGAATTGGTGCTCAAGTAATTGTCCGTTTGACAAAAGTAGATCTCAATGAGAAAAATTCATTCAATAACTATTTAATAAAAGCGGACTTCAGTACCAGTAAATCTTATCAACCGATGTTAGAGCAATACAATTATTGGATCAAGAATCCCGATAAGAAGGAATTTGTTTTAGCAAACAGTCTGTACGAGAATCAACAGGAAATTTCAGAAGAATATCGTGCAAGTCAATTCCAAAAACTAACGGAAGAACTCAATGAAAAATATAATAAATAAAACTTTTTACTTATGGATTTCTAACAAATAATTCTGTAAATTATATAAACAAATCGCGGTACAATAACGTTTTCATTCGTGCGATAATTGTGCTCGAGGAGAAACCGCGATGAGAAAAACACTAATGATTTTAGTCTTATTAGTATTCGCATTACCGCTATCCGCGTACAGTGTTAATACAATAAAAGATTCCTTACGCCAAGACTTTCCAAGCAGTGCAGCTGTTATCAGAAAGAACCAACGTGAATGGAAAAGACGTATTGCAAAAGCTGATGTTATTCATAGTGAAGGTAACAGTAGAGAAAAAGTCCCAGTAGGAATGTCTTTAGATAATCTCAAAAATTATAATAAGTCTGTAATTAAAGGGACTATTTATAATTTAGAAAAGATGCGCAGTCCAAGGAGTATGGCTTACACCAAGGCTTCAGTCCATATCGATAAAGTTATTAGTGGCGATAAGTCTTTAAAAGACACAATTGTATATTTGGCTTTGGATGGAGGCTTGGTTTCAGCAGACGATTGGTACAGTGAAGGTAGGCATAAAGATTACAATCACGATATGCTGGTTAAAAATGATGAATTTCCTTTGCCATCAATTGGAGCCAAAATTATTGCGGGGCTGATTCCAATTAACTTGGATGAGCCGATTGAATTTAACAATGATTTGAAAAGAAGCGGTTTTACTAGTAAGAATTCCTTTGCTATCAATACCCCACAATATAATTTTTGGGTCAAAGAACCCAAAGCCAAGAAGTATCGTTTGAACAATCCTAAATTACGTAAGAAAAATATTAATGGTGATTACTTAGCTGAATCCTTGCAACAACTAACCAAAGAAATTAATAAAAAATATAATGATTAAAAAATAAGGACGATAACTCAATTTTGAGTTACCGCCCTTATTTTTGTTCCGCGTTTGTGCTGCAATATTAGAGATAAAAATAGTAATGCTCCAAACGCTTCTTCTGTTTTAAAAATATAAAATTTTAGTTATTCATCAATTCATTAAGTAATTCTTTAGCTGATTCATGTAAGCTATCTTTTGACTTGTCATAACCCAAGTGAGTGTAGATCTCACCAACATAAATCTTATCCTGATAGAGTTTATTGAAAACTTTGTCGATAATTGGACGAGTACGTTCTTCTTCTTGTACTGGTCCAAATGGATTAGCAAAGAAGGTAGTACTCATTCCGACTTCATCAGTTGTTCCCAAAGCCTTACGTTTACCAGCAACGAAAGTTGCTTTAGCTTTTTCTTCATCAGGGAATTGATGCAAACCGATTTCGGCGTCGTAATTATTAGCATAGACCCACATGTCGATGGCATGGTGCTCGACGATGTGTTTGTAAGTATTAGCTGGTAAGATGACACGGGCATTCTTTAATTCGGGATTCAAGTAAATGCCTCGATCCATATTGTTAAAGGCTACAGAACTGCTTAGATCATCCAAACGAACGAAAGCACCGGTTTCAGTACCTTGAGCGTAGACGTTACCTTCATCATCAAAGGCAAAACTACCCATGTCGTCAAAAATCGTCTCGATGTTAATGATTTTATCATCGGCAACTTCTTCCAAAGCTTCAATGGATTCGGACTTGCCGGCACCAGAATCGCCGAAGAAGACAACGGACTTAGTTTTTCCATTTGAGAAACTAATTTTAACCATTGAACCATGGATTGGAAGACGGTTTTCGTAAATCATATGTAAGTTGTGAAGTGTTAAACACATCTTCTTCATGTAACCAAAGTAAGTCGTTTTATCGTTATAAGGAACTTCACCGACCCAAATATCATTGGCTTCGTCGTGATAATAATGGCTAACATCGCCTTCAGTTTCACTTAAACCAAAGAGTAAGATTTCGTCAGGCTTTTGTCCGGCAATACTTTCTCTGTCAGCGACTTCGAAGAGGTTGGCTAAAGCAATACCACTGACAAAATAATCACGATGGAAGTAGATGAAAGTTAAACTTTCGCCAATTTTAGCAGGGAAGCAGTACCAATCTTGTTGAGTACCATCAAATTTTTCAATAGGATTATTAGGAACTTTGCTGAAAGTACCTTCACGTTTATTACTCTTAGTGTGCATCATCATTGGTGGACGAAGCATCAAAGTATCTAAGAATCTAATGCTTTCCAGTGATTGATACTTTTGGGGAGTATCCCATTTGATTGATTGTGTTAGGACACAAGCATTAGTTCCGGCGTTTACTTGACGATAAGTACGGTTAGTAAAACCTTGTAACTTCTCTTCAATAGCACGGTAGAGATGAATAACGACTTCGTTAAAGTGATTATCGATATTCATAAAGTTACTTTTGACAATAGCGCTGTCATGTTTGTTGATTAAAGAAACTCTGAAATAGGAACGGTAGTATGAATAAAAATCTTCGATACTCTTCAGAATTTGTTCGTTGCCATATTTTTCATAGCTAGCCTTATCATCGATCAAAATGGCTTTCAAAATGTTGATATAGACTTTGGCATCTAGACCTTCGACCTTATTTGTAACAGCTAATTGACTTTCGTCTAGATATAAATGAACGAGATTGTAAAAGCCCTGACTATTAATTAATTGAAAAACATCTTGAATGTATTCCTCATTATAATTAATCACAGCGACTGAACGATCTGGATTTATGTAAAAGGCGCTAGATTCAACCGCCTTGGATGATAATTCCGACATACTAGGGTTCTCCTTTCAATTCATGAACTTAAGTAACAGTTTATATCAATTTTCAGGAAACTGATAGCATAAAATTAAAATCACTCTAATGTAAGAGTGGCCTGGTGACTGGTATATAAAGAAAATCACATGAAAAAATATTTATCTCGAAGAAAAAAATTATTTTATTAGAAAACATGTAATACAAATAAAAAACGCTCATATCAACCACATTGGTCAATATGAGCGTTCTTTTTAGCCTAGTATTTGGCTATAACTTGTAACGGTATTAACACCGTTATCACGTTCAAGCATTGTTAAGCTAGAATTTTTAGGACTTTGTGTCAAATCAAATTTACCATGTCCGTAACGTTCAGTAATAGAACGAATAGTTGTTCCATGTGTAACCAGAAGAATTTTGTCACCATCTTTGGCAACCTTATCAATATTTTCAAAGCCACGATCAATTCTAGTCCAGTATTCTTTGGCATTTTCAGCATCGTGGAATGGATCAGCTTCTTTCATGAAATCCCTTGTGGCATCAAGTCCGTATTTGGAAAGAATGTCGCTAAAACTTCTTTCACCATGTGGTTGGCCAACAATGAACCAAGCCTCATCAGAATTCATACCTTCGAAATAACCGTAAAATTGTTCTCTGAATTCCATTAACTTAGTTGGGTGAAGTTGTTCCTTATTTTTGTTGTTATCAACAATCAATTTGCAAGTATCAATTGCACGACGTGCATCGGAAGAAAAAGCGGCATTGAAGTCCACATCTCCTAAAGCTTTAGCAGCCTTTTTAGCAACTTCCAATCCTTCTGGTGCAAGGGGAGTATCGGACCAACCTTGCATTTTATTGTATTTGTTGAACCAAGTTTTACCGTGGCGAATCATGTAAATTTGGTATTTAGCCATTAGTGCCCTCCTCAAAGTTTGTAGTTTAATTCTACTACATTAGAGAAGAGATTGATTGTATTTTGTAACACGGTTAATACCATTGTCTCGTTCTAACATTGTTAAACTGGCATTTGATGGAACTTGGTCTACTTCAAAATCTCCAGCTTTATATTTAAAAGCTAAACCGAGAATCGTAGTACTATGAGTGACTAGTAAAATTTTGTCGCCGTCTTTAGCAAATTTGTCGATCTTTTTGAAACCTTGATCGATACGATCCCAATATTCTTTGGCATTTTCAGCGTAGTGCAGAGGATCAGCCTCTTTAACAAAGTCCATCGTGGCGTCAAAACCATGATCCTGAACGATTTGAACGTAGTCTTTGGCATGGTGAGCCTTACCAATGTCTGTCCATGATTCATCAATATCGCGTCCCTCGTAATAACCATAAAATTGTTCCCTAAATTCAGGCATTTCTTGGGGTGTTAAATTGTTTTGATTTTTGTCTGTAATAATTCGATAAGTATCGATTGATCTCTTCATATCTGAAGTTAGTGCCGCAGCAAAATCAACATTTTTCAGAGCCTCGGCGGCCTTTTTAGCAACTTCGATACCGTCATCAGTCAACGGAGTATCAGACCAACCCTGCATTTTTTGATAAATATTGTACCAAGTCCTACCATGTCTAACTAAATAAATTTGATATGCCATAATAAGTATCCTCCTGTACGTAATTTTACAATAGGCAAGCCGCATCTTTAGTAATTTTGCTTGTGATTGTGTAAAGTAATCCTAAGAGTTGATTTGGAGGTAAATCATATGAAAATAGCTGTAATTGGAGCTAACGGTAAAGAAGGTTCGTTGATTGTTAAAGAAGCTGTCGCACGAGGCTTAGATGTTACTTCCATTGTCCGTGACAGTAAGAAATCACCAACTGATCAATATTTAGTCAGGGACGTCTATGACTTAAACGCTGATGATGTTAAAGGTTTTGACGTGTTGGTCGATGCTTTAGGATTTTTTGGTCCTAATGTGAAAGAATATGTACCAGCTACAAGGCATTTAATTGAAATTTTGAATGGCAGTGCAACAAGATTATTGGTCGTTGGTGGAGCAGGCTCGCTTTATCTTGATCCTGACCACACCCATCAACTTTACGAACAAGACGACTTTCCTGAGGCAGTGAAACCTTTAAGTGAAGAGATGAGTAAATCATTAGATGAGTTACGTCAAAGTTCAATCAACTGGACCTTCATTAGCCCAGCAGCCGCTTTCGATGCACAAGGTAAGCGAACTGGCGATTATGTCTTAGCCGGTGAAGAATTGACTTTTGACAAAGATGGAAATTGTGAAATTAGTTATGCAGATTACGCAATCGCTATGGTTGATGAGATTGTTAATGCAGAACACCAAAAAGAACGTATTAGCGTTAGATGGTAGGTAAAGAAAGATGAATATTCTTGTAACTTATACGAGTATGACCGGACGTAACGAAAAGATTGCTAAGCACCTTGTCGATTATTTAGAAGAACACAATGCTGATGTGACTTTGGAACAAATAATTGAAACAGATGCTTTTGCTTTGAATAGTTATGACGCCGTTATAGTCGATACATATACTTATAATGATGGAGAAATTCCTGATGAAGCCCAAGATTTTTATGAAGATTTGAAAGATGTTGATTTGAATCATACTAAGTTTGCTGTACTAGGCTCTAGTTCCAAACAACACCTCCATTTTGGTCGTGCAGTCGATTACTTTACTATGCAACTCAATTCCAGCAACGGTGAACAAGTGGCCGATTCAGTAAAAATTGATCAAGATCCTGATGAGGATGACTTTAGACGTATTGATCAATTAGCAGATTATGTTTTAAAGAGTTTGGCATAACAAGCGTGTCTAGGTATCTTGTATAGTTTTATATAAAAAATGTTCATATTAACCAATACGGTTAGTATGAACATTTTTTGATTTATATGTAATTTTGAAATTCTGTTTTGTTATGAACTTTATCAGAGAAGTCAGTGAAGATCTGTTTTGCTAAGTCAATCCCACGACTCTTTGTGATGTACCAAGCTAGAACTTGAATAGGCAGACCGCCAAGGAAGGGAACCTTAGTTTCGTCAGCAATATTCATAAGATTTAATACTTTTTCAGAACTGTTTGCTTGATCGGTATAATTAATTTCAAAAATGTGTTTTGTATATTGATTCTCATATTTGATCAACGAGTCAGCTTTACTTTTGACGTTTGGTTTAGCATTAGTCGTAATGAAGAATAGTCGATGCTCAGGATTGATGGATAAATAAGGACCATGCATGAAAGCTTCTAATTCATTGCCGTCAGCAGGAATACGAACAGTTTCTGTAAATTTAGTTTCTAATTCTTTGATTGACCCTACACTAGGACCGTAGGCGATACCAGAGAATTGATATGCTTTTTGAAAATCAGCTTCGTTCTCTTTAAAGAAATCTGTTGTCTTAGTAATTGTTTCACCAAAGTGAGAGACGATATCTCTGAATTCTGAGATTTCTGTAGTTTCTTGATCTAGTGAAATTAGACCTTTTTTAACGCCGACTCTTAAGCCTAAAAGCATAAGAGTTAAAACAGTAGCAGTAAACCCAAGAGACACGTAACCAACTTGTTCGCGACCAGTAAGGATATCAAGCGTCTTTTGACAGGCATCTGATAGTTCTTTTCCCGGCTGGCTAGTGACACCGATAGTATAAATATTGGACTCGGACAATTTTTTTATAGCGTCAATGGTAGAAGTACTTTGACCACTTTGTGAGATACCAATAGCAACTTCCAAATTAGGGTCAATCATGTCGTAATTGCTGTAGTTGTACGGTTGTTGCAAGTCAACGAGCACATTGGCTGTCTTTTCGATATAGTATTTAGCACTTAGAGCGGCGTTATAACTAGAACCAATTCCTAGTAATAGCCAAGAATTGCTGGTTAAAAGTTTATTGTCGATCACTGTGTCGATTTGTTGCGGATAGGTATCTAGAATTTTGTTCATTACTGAAGCTTCTTGATTAATGTAGGTTAGCATTGTTGGATTATTCATTGTTTTTTCTCCTTTAGCTCAAATACTTTTGTAAAAATTTGGCAACTCCGTCATTTAAATATGAATCTGTCACAAAGTTGGCATGAGATTTAACTAGATCATTGGCGTTAGCCATGGCTACAGAGTATTCTGAAGTGTTAAACATTTCGATATCGTTTTCTCCATCACCAAACGTAAAGGTATGCTCAGGTGCAACATGGTATTCCTTTTGAATCTGCTTAATGGCAGTAGCTTTGCTGACATGTTCAGGAATTAATTCAATATTGTTCTTGAATGATGAAGATATGTTTAGATCAGTAATATCTTTTAATTTTTCCTTAGCTGTATCAAGAATATCCGTATTAGTGTCTTCGATAATTATTCCATTAATAATTTCATCACTGTGTTGCAATAAAGATGGCAAATCTATTTTTATGTAGTCGTTAGGATTAGGACTAGCTATTCTATTATTTGTGCTGTGTTTGAAATACTTTGGAAGGGATTGATTGTAAAATACTTGATGACTGCTAAAGAAGAATGCAGACAAACTGTATTCCTCTAAAACATGATAGATGTTTTCCAAATTTTGTTTGCCTAAGTGAAAGGATACTAATTGAGAACCTTTTTGAAAAATACCGCCATTTGAAGCTACAACGTTAGCGTTTATTTCGTCAGCAATAACTTTGGCCGAAATAAACATTCTTCCTGTTGCCACATAAAAAATAGTATTAGTTTGATTTTGATTAATGATGTTTTTGGTGAACGTCGATATTTCTTGATGATTATTTACCAAGGTATCATCTATATCCATAAATACTAGGTTTTTAAGCATTACTCTCATCTCGTTTCTTTGCACCACAGGATTCACGAATAATTAATTCTGGTAAGTGAGTTTCCTCTGTTCGATTTAATTCTTTGTTATCGATAAGTTGAAATAGAAAATGTAAAGCAATTTTTCCTAAAGATTCATTGTGTTGATTAACCGTGGTAATTCTAGGTGTCATGAATTCACCGTTTGGGAATGCATCACAACTACCAACAGCAATATCGTCGGGTGAGTTGAGATTATGATCGTGAAGGGCTCTAAAAATTCCCCAAGCAACACGATCATTTATTGCTACAACAGCATCAGGTAATTTCTCCTCAGAATTAAGTAAAACATTCATGCCATCATATCCAGATTGAGGATAGTAATCATTTAATATTATTAGATGATCATCTACTTTAGAGTAGATATTCATTGTTTGTTTAAAAGCTGCTAAACGTTGGGATGTTATTTTTATTCCAGGTTCTCCGCCAATAAAAGCGATTCTCCTATTACCTAGGGCTAGCAAATGCTGAGTAATGATTTCAGCACTTCGGAATTGGTCACGTTCAACAAAAAGAGCATTACAACCATCTATTTTTTGACCGATTATGACTACGGGTATTTGATCGTTCAATTCATTAAGGGCGTTTAAATAATCAGTAGCAACTGATTCACGATCAATTTCTCCACCAAGAATAAGAACACCATCAACATGTCGTTCAAGAATATTTTTAAAGGCATCAATTTCTAATTGAGCACTATTAGCTTTGTTCATTTTTCCGGCGGTCATTGTATTTATAAGTAGGAGAGTGTATCCAGCATTTCTACTGATTATTTCAATTTGAGATATCAAATCTGTAAAGTAAGGATTATTAATATCTGAAACAACAACGGCTAGAGTTTGTGTTTTGTTGGAAACCATACCACGGGCCAACATGTTGGGTTGAAAATTATTGTCAGCGATTACTTTTTTGATGTGATTTCTTTTCTCAGCTGATACCGAAGGGCTGTCATTTATTACTCTTGAAACTGTTGATACAGATGTGCCAGCTAATTTGGCGATATCCTTAATTGTGATTTTACTTTTCATATTGTCACCCCGTTAAATTAACTAAAGTGTAAAACAAAGCTAAAAAATTAACAACAATTTTTTGGTAAGGTTTCCAAAAATGGTATTGACATATTAATCCTATGGAACTAGTATTTGAGTGTAAAAAGAAAGCGCTTAACTAGATAGAAACGTTTTCAAAAAGGAAAAGTGCTATGAAGAAAGAAACGATATTAACTGTAGATGTTGGCGGAACCAAAGTTTTGATTGGTGAAGTTGACAAAGAAGGACAGATTTTAAGTCAAAATAAGTTCAAATCTGATATTTCATCTCAAGAAACAGCCTTGAATCAAATTATTGATGCCATTATTAATTATTTTTCTAAACAAGTTATCGGTGATATTAAAGCTATTGCAGTTGATATTGTTGGTAGAGTTAATAGTGATAAAGGCATTTGGTACGAAATTGATCCAACAAACAAAAATGAAATAAATGTTTCAAGAGAAATAGAAAAGAGATTTAATCTACCATGTTTCATAATCAATGATTTAACTGCTGCAGCTGAAGCTGAAAATTTGCTCGGAATTGGTAACGTTACCAAAAACTTCATCTATTTGAGTATTGGTACAGGCATTGCAGGTCGAATGGTTGTAGATGGCCAAATTATCTTAGGTAAAAATTATGATGCTGGTGAATTTGGTCATATGGTTGTTGACTCTGCGAGCAAAGTTAAATGTGTTTGTGGAAGATATGGCTGTGTTGAACCTTTAGCCTCAGGTTTAGGAATGTCCAATCAGGCGCATGAATTGAAGAAGTTCAACGATACTAAGTTGGAAGTATTACCTGATCAGCGTGTTGGAGCTAAAGAACTTTTTGAAGCATACGACCAAAAAGATCCTTTGGCACTGGCGGTAGTAAATCAGTCACTTAAGGCTACAAGCAATATGGTGATGAACTTGGTTCGAATTATTAATCCGCAAGCTGTGAGATTCGGTGGAGGCGTTACAACAGGAGGATGGTATCTAGATCATTTGCAAAGGTTGTTGGATCCACAAACAATGCGTTTTGTTAAATACGGAGTTAAGAATACAGAATTAGATCCTAATTTAATAGCATTACAAGGGTGTGCGTTGTTTGCCTTTAGTAAGTTGCTTAACTAAGGAGAGAAAAGAATGACAGCAGTAGATGAATTATTAGATCAGACTGATTTGTTACATAAACTGATTCATATTCCCGAAAATTTTGATAGCAGCGAGAATAATAAAAAGGTTGTCAACGAGAAGAATATAACTACATCCGAAACAAATACTTGGGAACATTCCAAAAGAGGGAGCATAACTAACGTTTCTAAAAATGGATTTATTCTCGAAGCTCCTTCAAGGTACGAAACATGGGCTCCTGGAGATCCGGCTGATGGTGATTATGTAGGATACGGGAATACTAGAGCATCTTTGAAAATTAATAATGAGAA
The DNA here is from genome assembly GCF_036913655.1 of Companilactobacillus sp. HBUAS56275. Taxonomy (NCBI): domain Bacteria; kingdom Bacillati; phylum Bacillota; class Bacilli; order Lactobacillales; family Lactobacillaceae; genus Companilactobacillus; species Companilactobacillus sp. HBUAS56275. The sequence goes on along the minus strand of NZ_JAYKKK010000004.1, from coordinate 231,971 downwards.
CTGGCAAGATTATAATCGACTAGCTTTTAAGATTAATACAAAATGTTCTGAAATTATAAATCCCAATATAATTTTTGAAATACATAACGATGGTGAGCATAAAATACCTGATCAATACAATCGAGAAGGTTATCACGTAATAAATTTAAGCAATAATTGCGAAAAAACTTACTTTCTTAACATTTCGGATTTACCTAGAGACAAAGTAACTGAAATTGGTTTTAGCTATGAGATAAATGGTTCTTATATGGATATTCCAGGAGAATACAAAGTTGAATTAGAAAATATTTCTCTTCAAAAAGTTTTAGATGCAACTTCCACACATGGATGGGAACCTAACAAAATTAGTTATTCCCATGATGGATATCAAAATGATGAAAGAAAAGTAGCGGTTGTTTCAAGTGACAACGTTAATGATGAATTTTCAATAATTGATGCCGAAACTAAAAATACGGTTTTTAATAATAAAATTAAGAGTTTGAATAATAAATTGGGAGAATTCAAAATTTTAGACTTTACAGATTTCGACCAGTCGGGGACCTATCAAATCAAATTAGGAAATATAACTACTGAACCATTCACGATTGGAACTTACAGAGACATTTGGAAAGAAAGCATTCCTAAGGTTTTGAATTTTATTTATGGTGAACGTTGCGGTTACCCAGTTCCTGGAATTCATGGTACTTGTCATGAAGATGTCATTGCTAAAAAAGATAGCAAGACTATTAGCTACAACGGAGGTTGGCATGATGCTGGTGATCTGTCGCAACAACTTATTCATTCTGCGGAAGCCACCCAAGCATTGTTCAAGATTGCCAATATTACACACAGTCACAAATTGTCTGAAAGATTATTAGAAGAAGGAAATTGGGGACTAGATTTTATATTTAAGACCGACTTCGGTAACGGATATCATGCTACCAGTGCAGGCGTTTCAAGATGGACCGATAACATGATCGGTACTATGGACGATGCCTTAGCTAGAGTTCATGACAATCCGTATGAGAATTTTCTTTTGAGCAGTATTTTATCTGATATCTCACAACAAAAAGTAATTGATCAAGATATGAGAAAACGTCTGCAAAAATTAGCAGTTAGTTATTTTGATATTGCTTTAGCAAGATTCAAGCAATCACCTTATGAAAAAGAACCAATCATGTGGGAACACACATATAACACATCTAAAGCAACTTATGATGCGACAATTGTTGCTGCAGCTGGTAATTGTTATTTCATTACAAAGAACGAAAAATATTTAACTACGGTTATAGAATTTATGAATCGTATGATTAGTTGTCAAGAAAGTAAAGGACTGAAATTGTTTGATGGCACTCTTCTAAAGGGAATGTTCTATCGAGATATTAGTCATAAAGTATTTCAACACTTTAATCATCAAGCGAGAGAAATGCTATTCGCCCAAGCATTCGCAATAGCACTTAGATTACCAGTTTCTGATGTTTTGCATGATGTGTGGAAAGAAAAAGCTCAAGATTACGGATCATATTTACTTTATTTAAGACAATTTACAGATCCTTATCCAATGATTGCGAGTGGAGTATATCTGGATACCGAAAATAGTGATAAGGAAAGTTTTGATGTACAGCATTTATTAATTGATGATTCAGCATATTCAGAATATAACGACCAACTTAAAGCTGGCGTACAAATTGCTGAACATCTTTATATAAGAAGATTTCCAGTTTGGTTCTCATTTAGAGGCAATGATTCTATCATTCTTTCAACGGCCAATTCAGCTGCCATTATGGGAAGAACATTGAAGAATAAGGAACTATTGGATTTAGCTAATGCACAATTACGTTGGATCATTGGAAACAATCCGTTTGACCAATCATTGATGTTTGGTGAGGGAAATAATTATCAGCAAGAATATTCTAATTCATCAGGGGATATGGTCGGAGAATTGCCCGTCGGTATTGAGACCAAAGATGATGAAGATGTTCCATATTGGCCACAATTCAACAATGCAACATATAAAGAAGTATGGATAGTGGCAGCCACTAAGTGGTTATCGACAATTTCAGAATTGTTAAAGGGGGAAAAGGAAGATGAACGGTGATAACAAGTTTGTTGAGAGCATTTCTAGGATTTCTGGGAAAATAGGTAGCAATAAATTTATTTTAGCGATTCGTGATGCTTTTGCTGATACTATTCCTATCACAATTACAGCAGCTTTGTTCTTACTGATCAATAATGTTTTATTGATTCCTAAGACAGGTATTTTAAGAAATATGCCTGGACATCAAATTATTACTAATATTGGTATTCAAGCATACAACGGAACTTTTGGTATTTTGGCTTTGTCTATTACGTTCCTAATTGCAGCACGTTTGGCTAAATCATACGGTAGCCGTGACGGTGTAACTGAAGGTATTGTTGCTTTAGCTAGTTATGTCTCATTAGTGCCAAACACAGTAAAGGTTTTAACACTTTCTGGTAAATCATATTCAGCTAGCGGTGTTTTAACTCAAGATTATTCTTCTGCCAGTGGTATGTTGGTTGCTATTTTAACTGGTATTTTCGCTACAATGATTATGACCAGATTACAAAAAGCAAAACATTTGAAGATTCATATGCCAGATTCAGTTCCTCCTGCTGTTGGTAATTCATTTAGTTCTTTGTTCCCAGCAATGATTACTATTACTATCTTTGCTGCAATTGAAGGTACTTTGAATACAACCACTGGAATGAATGTTTCAGAAATTATCATCCGTGTTCTACAAGTACCACTAGTTACTGGTTTCCAATCATTACCTGGAATATTATTCTATGTTCTATTATCAACCTTTGTATTTACACTTGGTATTCACGGTGCAGATGTCTTTGGATCAATTGCAGGACCAATTCTTTTAGCATCATTGCAACAAAATATTGATGCTATTCATGCTGGTAGCGCTGCACCTAATATTGTTACACAACCCTTCCTAGACGCTTTCGTTTATATGGGTGGAGGTGGTACCCTAATCTCCTTAGTTATTGCCTTATTGATTTTCTCTAAACGTCCCGATGAAAAGGCAATTGTTAAATTAGGTGGTGTTCCTAATCTATTTAATATCAGTGAACCATTAATGTTCGGATTACCAATTGTTTTCAATATTACTTATGCTATTCCATTCTGTATTGCACCATTGATTTCAACGATTGTAGCCTATGCTGCCACAGCTTTTGGATGGATGCATGCAACTTATATCCTGATTCCTTGGGTAACACCACCAGTTTTGTCTGGTTATTTAGCAACAGGTGGAGACATAAGAGCTTCAATAGTTCAGATAGTTATTATTGCTATTAATGTAGCTCTTTATATTCCATTTGTACTTGTTTCTAATCATCAATATCAAGTTAAAATGAGTCAAGAAAAATAATAAAATAACAAAAAATAGGACATACAAGAATGTCCTATTTTTTGTCTTGTTAAGCGTTTCCCCCTCATATATCATTAATATAGTTAGACAAAAATATAAGGGGGTCAAGGGGATGACAACTTTCATGGTATTAGTTCTGCTAATTTCTTTGATAGCTATTTTCGTTTATGCCTTCAAATGGTTTAAGCATAGGCAAAATACTAAAATCAGGCAACGTGATCAAAAGAGATTGCTGATCAGTGTCGGTGTCATGATTATTTCTTCTATTATAGTTGGGGCTACAGGGGATAGTACTGATGAAAAGAGTTCTAGCTCGGATAGTTCTGCTAAGACGGAAAAGGTAGCTAAGAAAACTAAGTATATCGGCAAGGACAAATATGATATTGCCAAAAAGGAAAATGTAGCACTTCTTGCTAAAAAGAAAAAATTATCTAAGCAAGAAGATAAGTTACAGAGTCAACGCGACGATATAGAGACTCAAGAGGCTGAGGCTAAACAAAAGGCTGAAGAAGAGCAAGCTGCAGCTAAGAAACAACAGGAAGAACAAGCTAAAGCAGCACAAAAACAACAAGAAGCGGCTCAAAAGCAACAAGAAAAACAAGCTCAAGAAGCTCAACAACAGTCACAGCAAGCACAATCGCAACAATCAAGTTCTCAAAGAGGAGACATGAATACCTCCAGTTCGGGAACGATCGTTGGTAATTCAAGAAGTCATATTTACCACGTACCTGGTCAAAGAGGTTACAACATGAATTCTTCTAATGCGGTCTACTTTAAGACTGAGCAAGATGCTATCAATGCTGGTTACAGGAGGTCGAAAGTCTAATGAAAAAAGCAGTTAAATTATTGGTTTTATTAGCCTTGATACCTTCTGTTACAGCATGTGCTAATCAAAGCCAAGCAGCTGAAAACAGTCATAGTAAAGTAGAAGTTGTCAAAGACTATTCTTATCAAAAGAAGACTAAAAAATTAGTTGCAAAAAATAAGAGATTAAAGAAATCGATTGAATCGCTCCAAAATCAGATTTCAGACGATCAGAAATTTATCGATGAACACAATAATAAAGCAACTCAAAGTACATCTAACACATCCGATTTAGCCAATCTCGATTACAATGGAACGCAAGAAATTATCGTCAATGGAAATAAGCCTAATTTCTCTCAAGAAGATTTGAGTACTGCTAAGGGAGCTTGGGACCAATACGGTGATCTGGATAATCTTAATCGGGTTACAGCCGCCAACGCTTTATTGAACGTTTCAAAAATGCCGACTGCTAAAAGAGAGCCATTACACTGGAATCCAACTGGTTGGCATAACAAACGTATCAGTGGCGGTTGGTTGTATAATCGTAGTCACTTGATCGGTTATCAGTTAACAGGCCAGAACAATAATCCTAAGAATTTAATGACTGGAACCCGTTCATTAAATAGTCCAGAAATGTTAGCTCATGAAATGGATATCGCTTATTATTTGAAACAAAGTAGTTCGCATTATGTCAGATATCGTGTCACACCAATCTTTAGAGGTGATGAATTATTAGCTCGTGGAGTTCAAATGGAAGCACAATCTGTGGGTGATGATTCTGTTCATTTCAACGTTTATATTTTCAATGTTCAATCAGGCGTTACTTTAAATTACGCAGATGGAACGAGTCAAGTAGGATAAAAATAAAAAATCGACCAAAAATGGTCGATTTTTTTTATTGATTAAATCTACGAGCGGGACTTAAACTATCACGTTTATGGCCCTTGATGATTTCGTCTTCTAGGGTTATCCGACGTTTTAACTCATCCAGATTGGTTTGTGCTTTTGTAACGTTGTCTTGGGCTTTTTGTTCTTGCTTAATTAGTAATTGATGTCTTTTAACTAAAGCTGCTTTACCATCTTTTTGGCTGAGTTGGATGTATTCTTGAATCTCGGAGATAGGCATGCCTAATTCTCGAAAGAATTTTATACCTTCAAGCCAAGCAATTGATTCGTCGTCGAACACACGTTGATTTTCGAGATTTCGCTTTAAAGAAGGAATCATATTTAATTCGGCATAGTAGCGAATTGTGGCGACAGGTAGGTCTACTTTTTTACTAGCTTCAGAAATTTTAAGCATACGATCACACCCTTCTTGTGCGACCTTATAATTACACTTTTTTAGTCAGAAAGCGTAAAATTAGACGTTATGGAAAAATTCATTTTGAAAACATTAAAGTTTTACAAATCATTCACCGTTTTTCCATCTTTAAGGCGCAATATTGAAGAGAAATATATTTCTTTTTTGATAAAAGTTAAACTATACTTAAAAAATATATTTGGCTAATATAATATTTTTAGAAAAAAGTACTTAAAGACAATAGTTATCATTGTCAGCTATTGTATAATACAAATTGAGGTGATAGAGGCATGATTAATACACCATATACTTTCCAAGATACTGATGCGTTTAAGAGTACTGAACGCTTAATTATTAAAGGTCGCTTTTTTGCGACGGCAGTATCTGATTCATTCAATACATTTAAACCTAAAAAGAGAAACATTCATAAAATATTAAATATCAAAAACAAACTATTAGTTCCTGAATTGTTAGAAGTTAAACGTGAAAGAATGTCCAAGTCAGTTTTTGCTTTTTTCCGCGGAACTGTTGATGTGATGCATTATGATCTCTCAAGAAATGAGAACAGTGGTATTCGTGTTCTAGTTGGTGGGGATGCTCATTTGGGAAACTTTGGTTTCTACGGTTCATCTGAAGGACAACTGTTGTTTGATATGAACGATTTTGATGAGGCGCATTTAGGACATTGGGAATATGATCTAAAACGTCTTTTAGTCAGTGCCCTTCTAGTTGCTCGTGCACATGGATTTGATGAGGATGAAGTCCAAAAATATCTTTTAACAGTTGTGAATACTTATTTTGATACTCTAAAGCACATGACAAAGATTTCGGAAATGAAACGTTTTATTTTACCGAATACACTTCAAAATATAACGGAGATATTTGGTAAACTTAAAGATAACGAAGAATATTTTCAAGAGTCTTTCAATAATATGATTGCTAAAAGCATCAAGAAGGCTCAGAAGAGTAATTCTAAGTTAGTTATTGAGAAATATACTGAAATGCATGATGGTCAGCTTCGTTTCATAGAGAATAAACCTGTTACGCAACATATCAGTAAGAAAGATTACAAGAGTGTTGCTCGCGGATACGAAAAGTATAAGAAAAACCAACGTAGCGATGTTAGACTGTTCTTAGAAGACTTTAAAATTATAGATATTGCTCGTCATATCGTTGGAGTCGGCAGCGTTGGAACACTTTGCTATTTAATTCTATTGAGGGATTTGGATAGTAACTACTTGGTTTTACAAGCTAAACAGGCTTTACCTATCTATAACAATGATGAATTGTATTTCGATAGTAAAATTAGTCAGGGTCAGAATATTGTTAACAGTCAATTGATTCTGCAGAGTGCCTCCGATCCGTTTTTAGGAGCCTTTGATACTGAGCAATACAGTTTTTACATGCGTCAATTTAAGGATATGAAATCATCTATTAATTTAGATAAACTAGATTTTGAATCATTCAAGGATTATACAAAGGTCTGTGTCATTCTCCTTGCCAGAGCGCATTCACACTCACCAAATTATCCATTGATCATAGGATTTGGCGAAGAATATACTGATATAGCTAATTCATTGATGAATTTCACCAACAGTTATGCTCAACAAGTGGAGTACGATTTTGAATCATTCAAGAAGGATTTAAAAGATGAAGGGTAGTCATTAAATGAAACGGAAATTTTATAATCGCGATTTAAGCTGGATACTATTTGATAATCGAGTAATTGATCAAGCCTATGATAGTGATGTGCCACTTTTAGAAAGACTACGTTTTTTGTCCATTGCTTCAAACAACTTAGATGAATTCTTCCGAGTAAGAATGCACAATATTGATAGTATGGTTATTAATAATAAGACTGAGAAAAGAACTGATCTAACTGGTGATGAGGTTCTTAGTTTGGTTTATGAATTTAACTCTAGAAATATTGCTAAGCAGTACAAAAAATATGATGCGTCGATGAAAGATGCACGTGATAGAAAATTGTTCTACATTCTAAAGTACGATGAATTGAAGGATTCTGAAAAGAAAACTGTTAAAAAGTATTTTAGTAAGAAAATTTTGCCTCGACTTGATATGCAACGATTCTCGAAAACTTATAAGTATCGTCGCAATTTAAATTTATTAATGGAAACACCGCATCATATTTATACCACCCCGATTCCAGAAGATTTGGATCGGTTAGTAGAGACTGGCGTCGACAATCACTATATTTTGATTGAGGACGTTATTCGTCATGTTGCGACTGATTTGATCAGAAAATACAAGATCAAGAAGACTTACGTTTTCCGTGTGACTTACGATCAGAACAAGCCATATGACTTTTTAAGCAAAGATATGACAGATGACGAATATCTGAATAAGATGATCAATTACGTTGATACCAGAGAATTGCGGAATATTATGCGTGTGGAATTTGCCTGCAACGGTGAAAGTCACAGTCGTGAATACTTTGCTAAATTGTTTGATATCAGCAAGAAGAGTGTCTACAAGATACCAGGTCCCGTGGATATTAAATTTCTTAATACATTGTTCAAGCGTTACCGTGATCATGCGGAGCTTGTCTTTCCACCTTTCAAAGCTTTGAAGTGGAATCCGTCGAAGAATATCTTGGACTATTTGAAACATTCTTCATTATTAGTTCAGTATCCATATGACTCTTACAGTGTCTTTATCGATTATTTGGAAGCGGCTGTACAGGATCCAAAGACGACAAAAATTTTTATTACCATTTATCGAACGGAGAAGGATTCCGATTTGTTGAGACTGTTGAAAGAAGCCTCTGATAAAGGTATCGAGGTTACCGCTGTTGTTGAACTGAAAGCTAGATTTGATGAAGTTCATAATATTGAAGTAACCAAATTCTTACGTGAAGCCGGCGTCAAAGTTTTATTCGGTGATAAGGTTAATAAAGTTCATTCAAAGATCTGTTTGGTCTTACATGGCGACAATAGAGGGTATGTTCAAGTTGGAACGGGTAATTATAATGCTATTACTGCTAATGGTTTCTCCGATTTGAGCTATTTCACAAGTAATCAAATGTACATCGATGACGCAACGAGATTTTTCGATCATCTAGTGAATGAAACTAAGGTTGAATATAATCTACTAGTGACATCGCCAGATGGTATTAAAAATATGATAATTGAAAATATCAGATTAGCCACTGAAGCATATCTACGTGATGGTCAAGGTGGAGTCTTCATGAAGGTCAATGGTTTAACTGATGTTGAAATCATTAGTGCTATTTATAAAGCTGCTCGACAAGGCTTGCCATTTAGAATGATCGTCAGAGGTCCATGTTCTTTGAAGATTGGTATCTGTGGTCCTAAAGAAGATATTCGAGTTAAGAGTATTGTCGGACAATTATTGGAACACAGTCGTATCTTTAAATTCCAATATGGTAAGGATCATACTGATGTTTGGATCTCATCAGCTGATATGATGACGAGAAATTTGGATCGTCGTGTCGAGTTGGCCGTTCCGATCGTTGAGGAAAAATCTAAAGTGAAATTAAATAAGATTATCAATACTTTCTTGAAAGATACAGAGAACTCTTATTGGTTAGATTCCGATGGAGATTATGTCAAAGAAGAGAATGATAATGGAATTTCTGCACAGCAGACTTGGCTAAGTCGTTTGAAGTGGAGAAAGTACGTTAAAACAAATTAAAAATTTGGGGATTTTTTATAGAATTCGTCATGAGTTCTATTTTTTTTGCCTTTTATTTGAATATTGGATATAAAAATAACCACCCATTTCTGGGTGGCTATTTTTGTTAGATTTGAAAGACTAAGTTTAACATGTTTTCTTGGTTATTGCTAAGTTTGGATTTTTTTAGGGTAATTACCAATGTACTTAGGGAGATAACCATGGTTCTATGCAATATAGTGGAAACGCGTTCCACAAGGGCAACCTCCTGTGGTTTGCTACAGAACTGAAATCATCCGCAAGTTCGGCGGCTAATTCCAGTTCTTAGGCAAATCCTCGGAGGCTGAGCGCCCTTGTTCCACGCTCTAATCTTTGAAATTGCCGCTTTCAACGTCTTTAATAAATTGTTCCAAATGATCGAAGTAAACTGGTGCATTGTCGATCATATGATGATGTCCACCGTTGGGTGTTGTTACTAATCTTGCATGTGGAATTTCTTTTTGCATGATCTTTGCTGTTGCGATTGGCATTGTTTCATGTTCACCGAATGTTAACAATGTTGGTACTGTGATTTCTTTAAGGTGTTTTCTGAAGTGCCAGTCTTTTAATTTTCCTGTAATAACGAATTCGTTGTCGCCTTGGAATACGTTATAAACGGCTGTGGCTGTTGTGTCGATTAAATGTCTGATGGCTGTTGGTTGTTTACGATCAACGTATTCAGCATTTAAAATATCAACGTAACTTTGATATGTAGGGTCTGACAAGTCGTTCTTTGCTTCGATGTCTTGCATATACTTAACTTTGTCGGGACCTAATGTGTCTAAGCGGCACTTGTTAACGTTTGTGACATATTCGTCGATTTCGTCAACCATACTTGAAATGATAGCACCTTTAAGGTGTTGTCCGTATTTAGCAGCGTACATTTGAACTAATGCGCCACCCCATGATTGTCCGATTAGATAAAAGTTATCTAAGCCTAGCTTTTGTCTAACTTCTTCAACTTCTTCTAGGAAGTAATCGTATGTCAGATATTTTTTAGCGATTTCGGGGTCGCTATAGTCGGGTTGATCTGAATACCATGATCCTAGTTGGTCGTACATGGTTACTTGAACGCCTAAGTCAGCTAACTTTTCACCAAAGTTTTCCCAATATTCGTGATTTCCACCAGGTCCACCATGGAGGCATAGCAATTTGATGTCGCCATGTCCTTGGGTGTTAGTCCAAAGATGGTAGCCATTGTCTAGTGTCAAAATTGTTGTTCCTTGTTTCATATATGTCACCTTCCTGCAAATGATATTAATAAGTATATATCTATTTCTAAGGCCATTTCAAATGTTCTATAATATTATTTTAATAATTCTAACGAAAATCTTATTTTTATTATGAGAAATTATAGTGTAAATATTTTAAATCGATATAATATATATGATAAAATTGGTATACGTTTATAAAGGGGCGATATGATGAAAAAGTGGGTTATTAGTCTATTGTCTGTGGGGATGCTTTTGGGAATATTTGGCGTGTCAGGAATCAGTGATTCAGATTCACCAAATAAAATTGTAGAAACAGTTCAAGCAGATACTAATAGCAATAATGAACGAACAATTAATTATTTAGTTTATAGGGGAAATTCTAGTTTACTGTCACCGATGGATGCTTTCTTCACGAAGAGTGCAACTATTACACCCAATGATGATGGTAGTTATAAGGTTACATTAACAGCTGAAGTTTCAAATTTGACCAGTTTAAATGTAACTACAATTGATAATCAACAACCAAACATTTCAAGTACTTACATGAAGAATGCTAAGAAGTATGTTGATATAAGTTTTAAAATTAAAAGTTTGAGTGAATTGGATAATCCTATTTCAGCGACAGTTCAAACTAAGTTATTGAATTTCAACGTTGATAAGGCAACGGTTAATTTCAAATTTGATTCCAGCAGTTTAGATAGTCAACAGTCTAATACATTTTTAAATGGTTTAAAGTCAATTACTGATGCAGAAGATGAAACTAAATCGACTTTAAATGATGCTCAGAATACGATCAACAATATTAAAAGTGATTTGAGTGGTGACAACAATAATGAGATTATCACGACACCACAAACTGGTAATGCTCAAGCAACAAATACTACTAATAATAGTAATAATTCAACTGCAAATGATAAAACTGTTATTAAAGAACTAACTTATCAGGTTGCTAAAAATGATGGTGATGGTGCTTTGATCTCGCCTTATTTTACTAATACGGCCAAGGTGATGCAAAATTCTGATGGCACTTATTATGTAGAAATGACGATCAAGTATCCGAAGAAATTCGGTAACAACGCAATTCAGTTAAATTATATTAATCACGAAAAACCAATTAATTTAAGTTTTACGAGTTCAGGGGACAGTAATTATCTTAAATTTGATTTTCCAATTAACAATTTAGGTGATTTAGGCAAGGCAATCTCTGGTAACGTATCTTTGAACTTACCGGATTTTGGTCTTGATAAGAATCTCGATTTTGATTTGAATTTCGATGGTCTTAATCCATCGGATATTTCGGGAATCGTAAGCAGTTCCGATGTTTCAGGATTGTTATCGGATTTAAGTAGCTTGAGTAGTGCAGGAACTGTTAAGGCTGACAAATCAGCGACTGATAATAAAGAATTAGGTACGTTGCCTCAAACCGGTGAGCAAACTGATGCAGCTTTGGTTGTTATCGGTGGTCTAATTTTAGTTTTGTGGATTGTTCTATTGAAAGAAACATATTTGAAGAAATAAAAGTCTGTAGCATATTGCAGGCTTTTTTTATATAAACTTGTATGATTAAGTAAAAATCGACTTGAGGATACGACTATGGATAGTTTTGATGAAAAAGATGTCGTGGCCCTTTGTGGTCAAGTGGGGGCAGTACTTTTAGAAAATGGTGCTGAAACTTCACGAGTAGAGAATACAGTAGAATATATCGGTCGGGCAGTGAATTTACCGATAGTTTGTCATGCGACGATGACAGCTGTTTTTGTGAACTCAGAAAAGAGTGCCACGACTAGAATCTTTAAGGTCCGAGTTGGCGACTTCAATCTGCAAAAAGTTGATCGAATCAATACGTTGTCACGAGAATTTTCGCAACATAAAATGACTTTTAAAGAATTAAAAGCGGCCGTAACAGATGTCGAATACGATACTTCTGACTTTAACTGGTTTGAAAAATATTTAGGAGCTGGTTTAGTTTCAGTAGCGCCAATGTTATTATTCAAAGCAACTTGGTTTGATCTATTTCTGTCATTCTTTGTTGGTATTTTGGGATATTTTGTAGCACGAGTTGTCGGTAAACATTCTAAGATTCCTTACATCGCCGTGGCTATGGGTGGTTTGACTATCAGTATCTTGGCACACGTCTTAATGGATGTAGGAATTGCGGCTAGTGCTAACAATATAATTATTAGTGCGTTGATGCCTTTAGTTCCAGGAGTTCCAATGACTAATTCGCTTCGAGAGATTATTGAAAAAAATACTATTTCCGGTCTTGTCAGAGCAACCGATGCGATTATGTCAGGACTTTCTATCGGAAGTGGTGTTGTCATTGGCCAAATTTTGATTAAAGCAGCTATGGGAGGATAAAAATGCAAATATTGTTAGGCTTTGTTTTTGGCTTTTTGTCCAGTGTCGGTTTTGGAATTGTGACTAATAATCCCAGAAGAACACTGATGCCAGCTGGTTTAATCGGTGCGATTGCCTGGGTCGTGTATATTATTGCTGATAAGAGTAATCCTGGAGTAATCATGCCGAATCTCTTATCTGCGGTTGTGATTGGACTATTAGGGAATCTAGCTGCTATTTTAGTAAGAGCACCAGTTAATATTTTTTATGTTCCGTGTTTGGTATCCTTGGTTCCAGGAGCAATCATTTATGACAGTATGAAGAACTTTACATTAGGAAATGATTCTTTAGCAGGACATGATCTAATTAAAGCTTTGACAGTCGGGTTGTCATTGGCAATTGGTTTTATCATCGCAGAAGCAATTGCCAATAAGATTTATCCACCTTTAAAGAGGTATTTAGAACGAAAAAATCACTGATGGATTCTTACTCGAATTTGGTTGAGACGTGAATACTAACTGATGTGGTGAAATGTGCCGTCGGTAGTAAAAAATCTGTGGGCCGCTGGAACGTGGTGGACACGACTTAGAGCTAATAATTCCGCACTTTGTGCGTAATCATGGATCTCTAAGCTCGGTCTTCTTCTAACCTTGCTGACGCAAGCTAAGAAGAATTTCACCACTTAGGGCCCACAGATTTTTTACTACCGACTAGATACTTGGGTTTAATATTACTGTGCAGAGATGCAGTAACTAGGGACAGTTATCTCTATATGATGACAATGAAATGGAAATTTTAAATTAAAAATACCACTACTATTGGTTATTCAAGATATACATGTTTGGATTTCTTAATAGAGGTCGTTTTTATTTGTTATTTAAAAGCTTTATTTAATAGTGTAGAACCAAAAAAGCTGTTGATATGATTATCAACAGCTTTTTTATTTTCCCTGAAGGAGGAAGAATTTATTCGGATTCTTTTGAATCTTCGTTCTTATTATTAGATTGTTGTTTTTTCCATTCAGCATTAGTCATCAAATCATCGACGTTTAATGTGATTTTATCGACTTCTTTACCGGTCATTTCTTTTACAGAATGGGCAACGTTATTCACGATTCTATCAAAAATTTGAGGTGCTGATTTGCCATATTCTAAAATGGCTTTTAATTCGAATGATAATTTGTCATCATCGTTATCCACGTTCACACCTTTGGTAGGATTATCAATGAAGCGGTCGGTTAAATTACTGATAGCACCGCCGTTTAAAGACAGAACTCCATCAATAGAATGGGCTGTTTGGCTAGCAATTCTTTCTAAAACTTTATCTGAAAAATTTAGTTCCTTTTGGATTGAATTTTCTTGATTGTTTGCTTGTGCGTTAGTCATAGTTAGGCCTCTTTTCTAATTTACACGATTATTGTCGTTATTTTTGTTCTGTTGTTGCCATTCCTTTTTGGTCATGACGTCACTGATATAAACGTTAGTTTCAATGACTTTGAGTCCAGTCATGCTCTCAATGGCAGAACTAACTTCATGCAAGATATTTTTGAAAACTTGATGTGCATCTTTGCCGTATTCGAGAATTACTTCCAGATCCAATGCGGCTTGTTTTTCTCCTACATCGACATCGATGCCCTTAGTAATATCTTCTTTACTACGAATTTTATCAGCAATGTTGTCAAAGACGTTGCCATTCATTGAAAGGATGCCGTCGATATCTCGGATCGCCATGCCAGCAATTTTAGCGATTACGTCTTCATTAAATTTTAATTTACTATTCTTTATTAAATCGGCGTTTAACGGTTGTACTGCCATGATTTACTCCTTTATTTGTAAAATTTTGGTGATCCTAGTTCGTAGGTCTGTTTTATCTTGAGATGATCCAGTTATCGTAGCGATTAGATAACCCACTAATCCGGCTAAAACTATTAATAATAGATTTCCAAAGCCGAGGACTATCCAGATAATGACTAATGCGCTTCCGATAATGGAACCGATTATGCCTCTTTTCATATTATTATCCTCACACAACTTTAACTTTTTCGCGGCTTAGATTAGGTTTTAAATCTACTGTTGTCCTCTTTATGGGAATACTTAAATGTTTGGCTAGTTGTTCATTAGCAACTCGTTTAATTGTTTCACCTTGGCGATGTAAATTTTGTTCCTCAGTGCTGAGTGCAGAGATGAACATTTTGGCCTGTCGGTTTTTACCTAGAATCTTGAGATCAACGTCTACTTTAGTAAGGTTAGGAATTTCTTTTAGTTTATTTCTAACTATTTTTTCCAAGGAATCTTTAGAAATTCGTAATTTACCATTAGCGGAGTCGAAACGGACTTCTTGATGTTTGACAGGTACAAAAATCGCATACATAAGCAGTATTAAAAAGATAAGCGTCGATATACCTGCTAAAACTAGGGAAGTGTAGAGTAAGAAATCTTGAGGAAGTTGAAATCTTTTGATTACCTCTACAACTGGTTTCAGAGGATATGCCAAAGCAGTGAACCAAAATACTTGTAGTAATCCCAATATGGAAGCAACTATCAGAATACCCTTTGATATCTTTTTCATAATCTTCCCCTTATGAACGTTTTCCCATAGTGCTAAAGAGCCAAGTGGTTAATAATACAACGACTACGGCTCCAACAATAGCCGGTACGATTGCCATACCTGCAACATTTGGTCCCCAAGCCCCGAGGATACTTTCACCGAGCCAAGCGCCGACTAATCCTCCAATGATATTACCAACCCAGCCCCAAGGCATATCCCGGTTGATAATCATACTAGCGACAGCTCCAATAATGGCGCCGACGATAATAACCCATATAGCATGTAGCATTTTAACCATCCCTTTCTTTAAAAGAAAAACATCTTTTTCTTTTATTTATGAGTTCATCTTAAATAATTACTTGTGAACTTGTCCACAAATAACTAATCAAAATGATAAATGAAAAATAATTCAACAAAAATAAGTAAACTTGACAGACATCAAGTTTTTTAATCCCCATTCTCAGTAGAATATGTCTTGTAAGTTGAGAGAACGAAGTAGAGATGCCCAGCTCTTGAGGATTTATATGATATTTGGAATTGCACACGAAGTGGGCGAGGCCAAATGTTAGATAAACCGGAGAGAGTTATCTCTACGTAGTTCATTTAATGAGAGAGCGAAGCGGAGATGCTCAGCTCTGTGGAATATTTTTTAGGAAATTAGATAAATACGAGAAGGGAAAATTAAAATGAATAAATTAAACATTTGGATTCAGAAACATCAAAATAAATTGACTGCTTCAATCGCTGTTTTAATTGCTGTAAGTTTAGCTGCTAAGTTTTTAGTGAACTTACCAACAGTTAGTACAATTGCAATGATTGTTGCCAGTATTATCGGGGCGATTCCCGTGGCACTACATGCGATTTCCGCATTACAAAATAAAGTTATCAGTATCGAATTACTAGTAACAATTGCGGTTATCGGTGCTTTTATCATTGGGGAATATGAAGAATCAGCTGTTGTTACATTCCTCTTTCTCTTTGGTAATTACCTGGAACAAAAGACTTTGGAGAAGACTCGTTCTTCTGTTAAGAGTTTAACGAAGATGGCACCAACGACTGCTGAATTGGTTAACGAAGATGGTACTACTGAAGAAGTCGATGTTGACGATTTAGACGAAGGTGATCATGTTGTTGTAAAACCTGGTGGTCAAATTCCTGTCGATGGAAAAATCATCGATGGTACTGGTTATATGAATGAGGCTTCAATTACTGGTGAATCTACTCCTGTTGAAAAAAGTGTTGGTGACAGTGTCTTTGCTGGATCAATTACTGATAATGGGACAATCACTATCGAGACGACTTCTGTTGGTGAAGACACTACCTTTGGTAAAATCATCGAATTAGTTGAGGAAGCACAAGATAGTCAATCACCTGCTGCTCGTTTTATTGATAAATTTGCGACTTATTACACACCCGCTGTATTGGTCATCGGTATTCTAGTTTGGATCATCACGCAAGACTTTCCATTGGCTATTACCGTATTAGTTCTAGGATGCCCTGGTGCTTTGGTTATCGGTGCTCCTGTTTCAAACGTTGCCGGAATTGGTAATGGTGCTAAGAATGGTATTTTGATGAAGGGTGGCAATGCCGTTAATACCTTCTCACACGTTGATACTTTGGTTCTTGATAAGACCGGTACTTTGACGACCGGCAAGATGTCAGTTACTGATATAAGTAACTTTGGCAAAGATAAGAATAAAATGATGGCTTTACTTTCAGCCGTTGAAAAAACTTCAGACCATCCTTTGGGCCAAGCTATCGTGAAGTATGTTCAGGATTTAGGTGTCACAGATAAAATTGAACTGCCTGAATTAGATACAGTTAAGGGTCAAGGATTAGTTGGTCAAAATGATGATTTCAAGATTCTTGTTGGTAACGAACGTTTGATGAAAGCTAATGATGTCAAAATTTCCAAAGAACAAAGAAGAGCAATCAATGATCGCATGAACGATGGAGATTCCGTTGTTTTGATGGCTATCGATCAAGAATTACGCCTAGTTGTTGGTGTGAACGATCAATTGAGACCAGATGCTAGAGAGGGACTTCAAGCTCTAAAAGATGCTGGATTAAAGAGAATCGTTATGTTGACTGGTGATAATAAAGTTGCTGCGCAAAGAGTCGCTGAAAGATTGCCAATCGATGAGGTACACGCTGAACTATTACCTGAAGATAAAGTTGAATTCGTTAAGAAGTTTAAGGAACAAGGTAGTACCGTAGCCTTTGTTGGTGATGGTATTAACGATAGTCCATCACTAGCAACTGCTGACATCGGAATCGGTATGGGTACTGGTACGGATGTTGCTATTGAAACTTCAGATATTATTTTAGTTAAATCTAGTTTTGACGCTTTAGCACATGCCTATAAGTTATCTAAGAAGACAGTCGCTAATACAAAAGAAAATATTATTATCGCTGTGGGAACAGTTGCCTTACTATTACTCGGCTTGATCGTCGGTGTAATTCATATGGGTAGTGGAATGTTCGTTCACGAAATCAGTATTCTAGTAGTTATTTTCAACGCAATGAGATTAATTCAGAATAAATCTTCAAAACTTGATTCAAATCAAGTTCTTAAAACAGCAAACTAAGTAAGATAGTATTTGTAAGTTAGTTGAGCAAGTAATTGTCAGAGATTACTTGCGAGCTATAAGTGTTTCAACTTGGAACATTTATAGCTCGTAGGTAGTCAACGACGATACTGGCGAAGAATTAAGAAATATGGAGGAATCAATTATGGCAAAAGCAATTTTACAATTAGGTGAATTAACATGCCCATCATGTTTAACAAAGATTCAAAAGGGTGTTGAAAACCAAGATGGCGTTTCAAATGTCAAGGTTCTCTTCAACGCTGGTAAAGTTAGAGCAGATTTTGACGAAGATAAGACTTCTGCAGATCAGATTTCCAATGTAATTACAGATTTAGGATATGAAGTTAAAAAAGTTAAGGTTAAGGAGAGTAAATAATGACAGAACTAACAATCGATGAGAAGTTTGCAGCAGAACAAAAGCAAGCTGATGCAGATCACCACAAACCAACCGCAGGGGCAATGACAGGACATATCGTTTCTAATCATTTCTTGCTAAATATCAAGTTGCACCAAATCAAGTGGTTCGTTAAAGGTCCTAATGCTGAAAACTATAAAGCAGTTTTGAAACAAACAATTGATGAAAATAATGCTTGGTATGATAAGATAGCCGATGAGTTACTAGATGAGGGCGAATTACCACCTTCAACAATGAAAGAATATACTGATTATTCAATGCTTGAAGAAGACGGTAAGAACAAGTACATGAAGGCTGAAGACATGATTCAAACAGTCGTCAATGACTTTGCGACAGACAACATGTTCGTTACACGTGCTATCAAGTTAGCTGAAAACGAAGATCGTCCATTTATGGCTCAAGTTCTAGTTCAATTACTTGGCTTTAACAATCATCAAATCAGAATCTATCAAGCACTTCTAGGCAATTCAGCTAAAGAAGGCTTTGAAGAAGAAGACGATGAAGACTTCGATTAAGGAGAGATAATTAATGGCAAAATTAGCGCATGACCATACAGCAGAAGATTGTGTCGAGTTAGTTCCAATTTTTAAGACCTTGTCGCAAAAAGATATCGAGACGGTGGCTACCTTAGTTACCCATCACCACTATAAGAGTGGCGAATATATCTTTTCTGCTGGGGATGTCGCTGATTCATTGATTATTGTGGCCCATGGACAAGCCAAAGTATTTCAAATGTCCGCAAGTGGTAAGGAACAAATGCTAAGAGTCCTACAGACAGGTGATTTTGATGGGGAAGCGAC
Organism: Companilactobacillus sp. HBUAS56275; assembly: GCF_036913655.1. Taxonomy (NCBI): domain Bacteria; kingdom Bacillati; phylum Bacillota; class Bacilli; order Lactobacillales; family Lactobacillaceae; genus Companilactobacillus; species Companilactobacillus sp. HBUAS56275. The sequence continues at coordinate 212,896 of NZ_JAYKKK010000004.1, read as the reverse complement.
ACTATTCTCAGATGCCGAGCACAGTAATTTTTCCCAAGCCTTGATGGATACAGATGTGTGCCAGATATCACGCCAAGATTTCCAAAAATTAATGCAAAAGGCTCCAGCCTTGGCCGTTAATATGGTCAATGCCCTAGGACGCAGAATTGTTCAGTTAGAGCAACAGACAGCTGAAGTTACCACAGCAAGTGTTGAGAGTCGCTTAGCTAATTATCTGTTAGAAACCAGTGCTGGTTTAGATGAGGACGTCTTTACTTTGCCACTCAAGAAAAAAGATATCGCTACCTACCTTGGAACTACCCCCGAAACAATTAGTCGAAAGTTAAGTGCTTTGACTAAACAAGGTATGATTGAAAAGATTAGTAATAATAAGTTTAGAATTCTGGACGCAGATCGATTAATGATGATCGACTAGAGAGCGAAGCAGGGGCGGTCAGCTTCCGAGGATTTGCCTAAGTACTGAAATCGCACGCGTATTATGCGTGCAATTCCAGTACTGTAGCAAACCGGAAGAGGTTGCCCTCATTTCACGCGTTTCCACTATTTCGAATAGAACGAACAGTTAATTCCAAACAGACAGTAAAAATACATAAGACAAAAAATAACACAGATTATAAGAAAATCTGTGTTATTTTTATATACATTAATAACACGAACAATAATTAAATTTAAATTGACATTGTTCGTGTATTGGTGCTATCTTTAATGAAACAAATCAAAAAAGATAGGAGAATTATATATGTTTACCCCTGAGGAGATCTTAGAGAAGAGCATTAACGCTGGTGTGGGGAAGTTGAAGAAGACACTGGTTGCCAAGATGATACTGGGTTTTATCGGCGGGGCAATGATTTCCATTGGTTTCTTAGCTTATGTTAGGGTGACTGCTTCTATTCCCAAGGATTTAGCTAGTGTTAAATCTTTAGTCGGTGGATCAGTCTTTCCAATTGGTTTAATTGTCATTCTATTGGCTGGTGGTGAACTGGCTACAGGAAATATGATGGCAGTTGGAGCATCGTTTCTATCTAAAAAGGCTTCAATACTAGATTACGTAAAGAATTTATTGATAATTACCTTATTCAATTTTATCGGTGCTATTTTCGTTGCTTACTTCTTTGGACATGTGGTCGGATTGACGCATGCAGAACCATTTAAGCAAGCTGTGATCGCTGTAGCTGCCAGTAAGACTAGTGCTGGTTTTTGGCCAGCCTTTGTTTCAGGAATCGGTTGTAACTGGTTGGTGGGATTAGCAGTTTGGCTCTCCTTTGGGGCTAAAGATGCTGCTGGAAAAATTCTTGGAATCTGGTTCCCAATCATGATTTTTGTCGTTGTTGGTTTTCAACATAGTATTGCCAACTGTTTCATTATTCCGGCTGCTATTTTTGAAGGTGGTAGTACTTGGGGCCTATTTTTACAAAATTTTGTTCCAGTCTACTTAGGTAATATCATCGGCGGATTGATTTTTGTCGCTGGATTCTATTGTCTGAGTTATCAAAAAAAATAATAAGAAAAACGGGTTAATTCGAAGAGGAATTAGCCCGCTTTTTTGATGAGTTTAATTAAATAATTGATCAACGGCTGCATCAACTTTATCTTGTTCTGCAAGGTAAGGAATTGTGATGTAACTAGAACCGTTAGCTGTCTTGTTATATTCGATTGATGTTTCAATAGCATGTTCGTTTCTAGCCCAACTACGACGCGCAACTCCGCCCATAGTGTCCCAAGCGATAGCTGATTTGATGATTTCGTCGATTCTTTCGGAACCGTCTAATACTAGTCCAAATCCACCATTGATAGATTTACCAATACCAACGCCACCACCGTTGTGTAGTGCAATCATAGTCATACCACGTGCGGCATTACCGGCATAACATTGTGTTGCCATGTCCGCACAAACATTACTTCCGTCTTTGATATTTGATGTTTCACGGAATGGTGAGTCGGTACCAGAAACGTCATGGTGGTCACGACCTAACATAACTGGACCAATCTTGCCTTCACGAACTAATTCATTGAACTTCAAGGCAATGTTGATACGTCCAATACAATCTTGATAGAGGATACGTGCTTGTGTACCAACAACTAATTGATTCTTTTCAGCGTCACGAATCCAGTTGTAATTATCACGGTCTTGGTAACGTCTGTTAGGATCGATTGCACCCATAGCGGCGTGATCAGTTGCAATCAAGTCTTCATGTTTACCACTTAAGCAAACCCAACGGAATGGTCCATATCCGTAATCGAATAACATTGGTCCCATGATATCTTCAACGTATGATGGCCAGATGAAGCCGTCTTTATCGTCGATACCATTCTTAGAGATTTCTTTAACACCAGCATCGTAAACAGCTTTCATGAAAGAATTTCCATAGTCAAAGAAGTAAGTACCTTTGCTAACTAATGATTTAATAACGTTGAAGTGGCGATGGAGAGCATCATCAACTAAATCATGGAATTTAGATTTATCAGTAGCTAATAATTCAGTTCTTTCTTCGTAGTTTATACCAACAGGGCAATATCCACCTTCGTAAGCATTGTGACAAGATGTTTGGTCAGATAATAGATCGACATGAATATTATTTTTATCAATATATTCAAGTAGGTCGACGATATTTCCATGATAAGCAATAGAAGTTTTTTCTTTCTTGTCGAGATATTCTTTAGCAATGCTCATAGCTTCTTCAGGAGTTTCAGCAAGATTGCTTACCCAGCCTTGTTCCATACGAGTATCGATACGTGATTTGTCGACTTCAGCGATGATAGCCACCGCGTTAGCAATTTCACCAGCTTTTCCTTGAGCACCACTCATACCACCAAGTCCTGATGAAATAAATAGTTTGCCTTTCAAGTCGCCGTCATCAGGAATACCTAACTTGAGACGTCCGGCATTCAAGAGGGTATTGAAAGTACCGTGAACGATACCTTGAGGTCCGATGTACATCCAACCACCAGCAGTCATTTGACCGTAGTTAGTTACGCCCATTTCTTCAGCAACTTCCCAGTCGTTGATATTGTCATATTCACCAACTAATAGTCCATTAGTAATAACAACTCTTGGAGCATCTTTCTTTGATTTGAATAGTCCTAGCGGATGACCTGATTCAACAACCAAAGTTTGTTCGTCAGTCATTACTTCCAAATATTTCTTGATTAAGTGATATTGCATCCAATTAGCACAAACAGAACCAGTTTCACCATAAGTAACTAATTCATATGGGTAAAGCGCTACGTCAAAATTCAAATTGTTGTCGATCATAACTTGAATAGCTTTGGTAGCTGTACAAGTTCCTTTATATTCGTCAATTGGTTTGCCGTAAATTCTTTCTTTTGGATACCAACGGTATCCATAGATACGACCACGAGTTTTTAATTCTTCTAGGAATTCTGGAATCACGATGTCGTGATATTTAGGATTTACGTAACGTAAAGCATTCTTCAAAGCTAATTCAGTTTGAGCCTTAGTTAAACGGAAACCACGGTCAGGTGCACGTCTAATTCCTTCTTGGAAAACTGTTTTTTCTGGTAATTCATCATCGAGTTGAATAGTAATTGCTTCTTCATTCTTATAATCGATCATTATGTTAACCTCCCAGTACTCGTCTTGAATTGATCATTTAAGTGCTGCTGCAATTTGAATTATATCCACCGAAGGTCAATGGAAGGTCTATAAATATAAAAAGATTGATTTGGTTCATTTATTAAGCGCTTACAATATTTTTGACAAAAATTTGACAACTTACTATTAGAATGAGGAAAAACTAGAATTGGAGTGTTTGTGATGAAAGCAGATAAGATTCTAACTAATTTCAATCAAATTTTTAGCCCAATTGATAAGGGACATCCATTGAGAGGCTCAGAAATGAGTGAAGCCAACGTAATTGAACATGGATACATCGCTATTAAAGATGGAAAAATTTTAAAAGTTGGTTCCGGTTCCCCAGATAAAGAATTGATAGGTGACCAAACAGAAATAATTGATTATTCTGGCAAGATGGCTACTCCAGGTCTGATTGATTGCCATACGCATCTAGTCTATGGTGGCAGTCGCGAAAATGAATTTTCTAAAAAATTAAATGGAGTTCCATATCTAGATATTTTGGCTCAAGGTGGCGGAATTCTCAGCACCGTAAATTCAACGAGATCAGCAAGTTTTGACGAATTATATGCTAAAACAGAAGATCTCTTAAATGAAATGGTAATTCATGGTGTCACAACAGTTGAGGCTAAGAGTGGTTACGGCCTGAATTGGGAAACTGAAGAGAAACAGTTGAAAGTAGTTGAAAAACTCAATCAAGATCACGTAATTAGCCTAGTCTCAACATTCATGGCAGCTCATGCTATTCCTCCAGAATATAAAGGAAAATCCGATGAATTTATTGATTTAGTCATCAACGAAATGTTGCCAAAAGTTAAGGAACAACACTTAGCAGAATTTTGTGATATTTTCTGTGAAACAGGCGTCTTTACAGCAGAACAATCACGTCGTCTTTTACAAGCAGCCAAAGATCAAGGATTCAAATTAAGAATTCACGCAGACGAAATTGACTCAATTGGCGGGGTAGATGTAGCTGCAGAACTACACGCTACTAGTGCTGAGCATCTAATGATGATTACTGATGAAGGTATCGACAAATTAAGTCAGGCCCAGGTTATCGGTAATTTATTGCCCGGAACGACTTTCAGTTTGATGGAAGATACTTATGCTCCAGCTAAAAAGATGATTGAAAAAGGCATGGCAATCACACTGACAACTGACAGTAATCCCGGAAGTTGTCCAACCGCTAATCTTCAATTCATCATGCAATTGGGATGCTTCCAAATGCATCTAACTCCGATTCAAGTTCTAAATGCCGTAACAATCAACGCTGCATACTCGATTTCACGCAACGAAATGATTGGTAGTTTTGATGAAGGCAAGGATGCTGATATAACAGTCTTTGACGCTCCAAATATTGATTATCCATTCTATTTCTTCGCTACTAACTTAGTAGGCCAAGTTTACAAAGCAGGACGATTGGTTGTAAATGATCGTCAAATCGTAAAACAAGAGTCAGTAGAGTCAATTTAAAAATTGATATAGGGGATCCTTTCAAGTTTGGATAAATATGTCATTCTCCACAAAAAAGCCGATTGGTCGGAATGTAGTGATTTCACTACGGAGCCATCGGCTTTTCTAGTCTGAATTAGAATCATATGTAGGCTAAGGATGCCGTCGGTAGTAGAAAATCTGTGGGCCGCTGGAACGTGGTGGACACGGCTTGAAGCTAATAATTTTACACGAAGTGTAAAATAGTTAGCTCCGAATCGTGTCCATAGCATTCCAACAGCATTCCCAATTTTTGTGGAGGACGGGAAATTTACACTATATACGATATGTATACATGTCATATCCACGATTGAAAAGTAAGCGCTAACAAAACATGGTAGTCTTTGGGTGCTTGATAACGTAGAATTAATAAAAGATGGTATTGAATAAGCAAAAGGAGGATGAAACATGCGGAAAATTTTGAAATTTAAGTTATTTGGTAATCCTCAGATTTATCTTGAAGACGAACCAGTATTCTTTTCTTTTTCAAAAATAAATGCGTTACTTTATTATTTAGCAGTTAATCCGGTTATCAGTCGTGATGAAATTGCCGGTTTGTTGTGGCCTAATAAATCTGAACAAAGCGCTAAAAAGAACTTACGCAATACGATCTATCAAGCAAATAAAGCTTTAAATGCTGAATACATTGTTTCACCTAACAAGTCTATTCTGCAATTGAACGAAACGCTCGTTGTTCAAAGCGATGTTGCTAGCTTTATGTCGGATCCAGAAAATAATTTGGATGAGTATCAAGATGAATTTTTGAAAGGTTTCTTTTTGAAGGACTCTGATAATTTTGATCTGTGGTCGACGAAGATGGCTAATTTTTATGAACAGAAGTTTATGCAATACTGCTACCAAAAAGTACTGAATGATATCAAGTTAAAACGTTTTATCGACGTGGAAAAAAATATTCGACGTCTAATTTCCTTGGATGAGTTTGACGAACGGAATTATCAATTATTAATGCAATTTTATCAAGACCAGAATAGTAACGGTAAGGTTCTGGAAGTTTATTACGAATTATCTAGTATTCTGAATGAGGAATTAGGAATTCAGCCAAGTGAAAAGACGCGAAATATTTATGAGAAAACGTTGGAGATAGTCAACTGTGCTAAAGAACGTCAAAAAAAGAAGAACGAGTTGAAATTCTTTGGAAGGACTGATGAAATTGAACAGTTGGAAACTAATTTTGACAGTTTTCTGCACGAGAAACCTTTTCATTCCGTAGTAGTACAAGGTGAATTAGGAGTTGGAAAAACGGCTTTGTGCAAGCTGCTATTAAGCAATATGCATACTAAAATTAACTTGATTCAGGCAACTTGTTTCCAGACGGAACAGGATTTTTTCTTGCGTCCATGGCGTGATATTTTGGACCAATTGAATAAGATTTTAGAGCAGGAGAATTTAGTTAAACCGAAACATTGGCAAGAACTGTATCAAAAGTTTTTCCCGTCGTATGGTAACGAAGAACATCAAATTCCAGATCTGAAGTCTTGTAATGTTAATTGTTTATCACAAATAGTTTTGGAAGCTGTTCGTAGCTTGAAACAGGAAAGTCATGTAGTAGTTTATGTCGAAAATTTACAGTGGATGGACGATTTAAGTCTGGCATTAATGACAAGTGTGATTCTACATCAGGAATCAGTGTTATTCATTTTTCCATTGAGAAATAATTATCGTAAAGAGGTTGCCAACTTCGTCAATTCGGTAGGACATTATAATCGTTTGATGACAATCAATTTAAGACCGTTCACTTTCGATCAAAGTCTGGCATTTGTTAAACATCAGATGCCTAATAATGATTTGGATAGTCGCGTGCTACAAAGAATTTGTACGGAATCAGCGGGAAATCCACTTTTTTTAACGGAATATATAAAACAGATCCAACAAAATTTGAAAATTAATTACTTACCTCAAAAAATCAAAGAAGAATTAGAATTTTCTATTATCAATATTTCAGATATTCAAAGAAGAATTTTGCAGATAATCTCCTTCTTCCGCACGGCCGCACCCGTATATATGCTAAAAAGTCTGCTTGATATGTCGGATGGCGATATGGTCGATGGTATCTATGATTTGGAACGACAAGGTGTTCTGCAAGAATTCATTATTGCGGACGATATCAGTGTTCAGTTTTGTCAAAAGAAACTTCAAGAATACATTTACAGTGAGCAAGCTCCGTCACGGATACGGGTTATTCATGAGGAAATAGCACAATTGTTAGAAAAGCAAGTGGAAAATGAGAGCGATGAAGAATTACTGTCACGCATTGCATATCACTACAATTTGGCTAATCAGGAATTGAAATCGTTAGATTACGAATTGTCGTATTTGCAAATAACATTGAAGTTTCAACATGAGCTTTTCCCAATTTATAATGAAAGTCGCGAAAATTTGGTAGATATGCAGCCAATAGAGTTTGAACATGAATTTGAACGGTTCAAAAAAGTTGGTCAACGTATGAAGGCAATCGAACATCAGTATGAAGGTTCTAGCGATTATCAACACTTATTGATGAAATATTTATATTTGGAAGGCAGGTACCTGATTAATCGTGGTAATTATGGTCAAGGAATCAATAATATTCAACGCGTAATTGTTAAGGCCAAGAATTATCATAATGATCGTTATTTGGTCAAAGGCTATCGTCAAATGATTTATTACTACATTCAGACTGATAATGCCACCGATATGGAAAATTATATTGACCTAGCTATGGATATTTCCATAAAATCTAATGATCATGAATCCATTGGAATATTGTTGCGATTGAAGGGCCTGTATAATTTGATGATTGGCAATTTGGATGAAGCCGAAGAGTTGTCACGAGAGTCAATTACGATTTTTTCAATTTCCAATGATAGTAAAGAAAAGTATTCCAGCAATATCGCTGCTGCCTACGATTATTTAGCGGAAATTCAACGACTAAAGGAAAATTATGCACAGGCAGTTATTTATCAGAAAAAGGCTATTCAGCTTTGTGAAGAAATAGGTCTTAATAATAGTTTAGTTATTTTCTATGTGGATATGGGTGTTTCATTGTTCGCCAAAAGGGAATATGAAGCAGCTATGAGTTACTTTAAGAAAGCCAACAAACTTTATGCCAACCTGACTTCACCTTGGAAGAGAACCCAATTGAATGTTTATCAAGCTTTGATTGAGTTGAAGAATGGTAATTTGGATAATGTGGTGAACTATTTCATCATTGTGAACGAGCAATTAGAAAATATTACCAATCCTCGTGATATGGGGTTAATTTATCTGTTAAGAGCTATTGTTAAGCATTTATTAGCTGTAAAAGCTATTCAGAATGAGGATTTGGAAAGAATGTTGCAGCAGAGTGAAGAATTCTATTTTGAAAAAGCTCAAGACAATCTGAATCAATATCGTGATGTTTATGAATTGAAGTATTTGGATGAGATATTCGCTACGGTGTAGGGTACGTGCGAAGTATCCCGTCTTCCGCAAAAAAATCTGTGGGCCACTGAGGGCCCACAGATTTTTTACTCCAGACTAAATTCTGCTTTTATACAAAATAGCGTCTATTCAGAATTCCCACGAAAGTATAGTGGAGTTCTGAATAGACGCTATTATTTTTAATTTAAAATATAAATTTCAATAGAATTAAGATTTTGGAGGACGGGACTTTAAACACTAAATAAGTGCTTCTTTCAACAGTTTCAAAGCGGCCTCAGGATATTTCTGTGAAAGGATTCCTAATGTAGAAATCAAGTATTGCTTATCAACTAAACATTTTGGGTCTGTGGGTTTCAAGATGTCTTCTTCTACTTGGAAGGAGGCCTTTAAGATTTTAACGGGGTCATCGTTATGAACAATAACGCCGCCAGTACCGATAACGGTGTGGAATTGACGTAGGTCTTTACCGGTTTGATAGTAGACCATTCGATTGTCTGAATGTTGTTTTCTTAATCGACCGGCGTGTCGTTCCATTGCAAAGTCGGCTGCGACTAGTGCTAAATTATTATCAAAGTATTTTTCTCGGTCAGTCGGTGCTATATAGTCAGCTTGGCCGGTTCTAGTTGAGCAGGCTGATTCTATATCTTCAATTGTCCAATCGGGGCCCAACTGTGTTTGGAATTCGGCAAGACCTTTGCTTTTAACTAGGCTTCGAGCGGAAGAGCGCATGCCCAGATCTCCTTCAACGGTTCGTTTAAGATAAGGCTCGGCTAAGCCTTCAAAGAAGGTGTCGTCAGTCTTTGGTAGGCCATTTCCTACTGAATGGATATCCGTTGTGGCTCCACCAATATCGACGATCATTAAGGGTCCGATGCCTTTTTCAGATTCAGTACCTTCGGCTAAAAGATGGGCTGCCTTGAGAACGGCTGTTGGAGTAGGGATGATGGGTAAAGTACTGTGTTGAGCTACGTCACTGATACCCTCTGTTTGAATGATTTTTTTCATAAAAATTTCTTGAGCAATCGTTCTGACGGGTACCGGATTGAGGACGTTAACGGAAGGCATAACATTTTCGGTGTAATAAACTTTTATCTTGGGATTAGTGAAGATCTGTTTAATTTCGGAGACGGCATCCTGATTTCCAGCGTACAAAATTACACCGTGATCCAAAATTCTATTGAGGACAGAGGCATTATCGCAGGTAATATCATGATTGCCGCCGTCAGTGCCACCAGTTAACAAGATGACGTCAGGATCGGCGTCTCTGATCTCTTCAACTTGAGCATCTTTGAGACGATAATAGTAAGTTTTTAAAATTCTTGTGCCCGCACCTAAGGCAGCACGTTGAGCGGCCTGAGCAGTCAGAGTGGCTGTTAGTCCAATAGCGACCATTCGAAAACCACCCCAAGCGGACGAACAAAAATATTCTTCAATAGGTTGATCAGTTTCAATCTGTTGGAGGATTTTTTCTTTGCCCTGAGAATAACAGTTTATTAGATTTTTTTGACTATCTGTTGGTAAAGTAACCCGACCTACGATTTTAACAGAATCTAGATCAACAGCCGTGAATTTGGAATAGGTACTTCCGAAGTCAATCATCAAAGCTATTTTTGACATTTTTTATCCCTCCTGAAAAGCAATTCTTTAAGAAAATCAAAGATTAGAAAAAATTAATTTAACTTATGATTTTTCTAATAAAGATATCTATTTATCGTCAAATTTTGTTAGAGCTAGGAATCTTGAGAATTTGGAGAACAAAAATTGAATTTGACAGAAATCACTAGTTTTTCTCGATATAACCTAAAAAGTTCCATATTTACTGATATTAAAGAGATTTGGAGAAAAATAAGTGAATCACTGTTAAAGCAAGTCCCTCAATCAAAACATTGTGAATCCGTTTCCAAAGTCATTTTAATTATAAAGGTTATAGTCAAATTTGTGTCAAAAAATTAAGACGGTCATTTTTTTCGCAAGTGACTTCACAAGTTTTCATTTTGACGTTTAAAAAATCGATTTATTAGAATTGCTGTTTCTCTTGTCGCACAAGGGATTGACGGGTATGGAGTCAGATGATAAGCTGATTACGAAAAAATGAAAGCGCTAACTAGATGCTTGCTGCTGCCGCTGTGAAAAATATTTCACCGGGTATCTTTTTAGGTTAGAGTCCATTTAATTGATTCTGGAGCTATGTTTTTTCACCATGTTTTTTTAAATAAAGAATAAAAATACGAGGTGTTTGAAATGGCAAAATTGATCGAATGTATTCCAAATTTTAGTGAGGGACAAAACCAAGAAGTAATTGATGGTTTAGTCAAAGTTGCTAAAAGTGTACCAGGCGTTAACTTGTTTGATTATTCATCTGACAAGAATCACAACCGTAGTGTTTTCACTTTGGTTGGAGATGAGGACGGTATCCAAGAAGTTGCTTTCCAATTAGTTAAGTATGCTAGTGAACATATTGATATGACTCAACATCACGGCGAACATCCACGTATGGGTGCAACCGACGTTGTTCCATTCGTTCCTATCAAAGATGTCAGCGTGGAAGAATGTGTAGAAATTTCTAAAAAAGTTGCTAAGAGAATCAATGATGAATTGCATATTCCAATTTTCTTATATGAAGATTCAGCATCTAATCCAATGCGTAAGAATCTTGCCAAAGTTAGAAAAGGTCAATTCGAAGGTATGCCTGAAAAACTTCAAGAAAAAGATTGGGCACCTGATTATGGTGAAAGACAAATACATCCAACAGCCGGAGTTACAGCAGTTGGTGCACGTATGCCATTAGTAGCATTCAACGTTAATTTGGATACAGACGATGTTGCTATCGCCAAAAAGATTGCTAAGATCATCCGTGGTTCAAGTGGTGGTTACAAGTATTGTAAGGGTATCGGTATCATGCTTGAAGACCGCAACATCGCTCAAGTCTCCATGAACATGGTCAATTTTGAAGGTACACCACTTTACAGAACTTTCGAAACAATCAAATTTGAAGCTAAGAGATATGGTGTAAATGTTATCGGTAGTGAAGTTATCGGTTTAACACCAGCTAAGGCCTTGGTAGATTGTGCTGAGTATTATCTCCAAGTTGAAGATTTCGATTATCAAAAACAAGTTCTAGAAAATCACTTATTAGGCTAAGGAGAACAAGATGAAACTGACAGACATGAAGGTAAATGAGTTTATGAATGTCCTCGGTTCAGACGAACCGGCACCAGGCGGCGGGTCAGCTTCTGCTCTAGCTGGATCGATGGGAATATCATTAACCAAAATGGTTACAGAATTGACTATCGGCAAAAAGAAATACGCTGACTATGAGGATCTCGTGCAAGAAACTCAACAAAAAGCACAAGCATTGCAACAAGAATTGTTAGAGGACATTGATAAAGATACAGAAGCTTTTAACGTTGTTTCCGCAGTCTTTTCAATGCCAAAAGATACACCAGAAGAGAAAGCAAAACGTTCTGAAGCTCTTCAAAAAGCTTTGCAAGGAGCCGCTGTTTCACCATATGAAATGATGGAGACTTGTGTGGAAGCTTTAAGAGTTACAGAAAAAATCGTTGGCAAATCAAATACTAATGCAGCCAGTGATCTTGGCGTTGCTGCTTTAAATCTTAAATCAGGACTACAAGGGTCATGGTTGAACGTTCTAATTAACTTATCAAGCATTAAGAATCAAGATTTCATTGCTGAATATAAGGAAAAAGGGACGGCTTTATTACAAGAAGGTTCGCAATTAGCAGATGACATTTATAACGAAATTCTAAAAACTATCTAGAAAAGGGGAATAAACATGGCTTTATCAGATATCGAAATAGCAAATCAAGTAAAGATGGAACCAATCGAAGACGTCGCTAAAAAGATTGGAATTGAACGCAAAAACCTCTCACTTTATGGCGACTACAAGGCAAAAATCACAATTGATGATGAAGAATTAGAAAAAGCACCTAAAGGTAAGCTGATTTTAGTTACGGCCATTACCCCAACTCCAGCTGGTGAAGGTAAAACAACTGTTTCTGTTGGATTGGTTGATGCTTTAGCTAAACAAGGTAAAAAGGCCGCAATTGCTGTTCGTGAACCATCGTTAGGACCGGTTTTCGGTGTTAAAGGTGGAGCTGCCGGCGGTGGTCATGCCCAAGTTGTACCAATGGAAGATATCAACTTACATTTCACAGGTGATTTCCATGCTATCGGCGCAGCTAATAATCTTTTGGCAGCCATGTTAGATAACCATATTCATCAAGGAAATGCTTTAAGAATCGATACTCGTCGCATTACTTGGAAACGTGTTGTTGATATGAACGATCGTCAATTACGTCACATCGTTGATGGACTTCAGGGCCGTGTTAACGGTGTTCCTAGAGAAGATGGTTATGACATCACAGTTGCTTCTGAAGTAATGGCAATTCTTTGTTTAGCCAATAATATTACGGAGTTAAAGGATAAATTACGCAAGATTATCGTAGGTTATAACGAAGATAATGAACCAGTTACAGCCGGTGATTTGAAGGCCGAAGGTGCAATGACCGCGTTGCTTAAAGACGCTATTCATCCAAATATCGTTCAAACTTTGGCACATACACCAGCATTCATTCACGGTGGACCTTTCGCTAATATTGCTCATGGATGTAACAGTATCTTAGCAACTAAACTAGCTTTGACACACGCTGACTATGCAGTTACAGAAGCTGGTTTTGGTGCTGATCTAGGAGCTGAAAAATTCATCGATATCAAGTGTCGTCTATCCGGACTAAGACCTGACGCTGTGGTTTTAGTGGCAACAGTACGTGCTTTGAAGATGCATGGTGGCGTTGATAAGAAAGAATTAGGACCTGAAAATGTTGATGCTGTAATAAAAGGACTACCAAACTTAGAGAAACATCTTTCAAATATTCAAAATGTTTATGGTCTACCTGCAGTTGTAGCTATCAACAAGTTCCCAACTGATACAGATGCCGAAATTGATGCTATCAAACAAGCTTGTCAAAAATTAGGCGTAGACGTTTCTCTATGTGACGTTTGGGCTAAAGGTGGCGACGGTGGTAAAGAGTTGGCTGATATGGTTGTTGAATTAGCTGACAAACCAAACAATTTCCAATTCGTTTACGACGATGAAGATTCAATCGAAGAAAAAATGAATAAGATCGTTCAAAAAGTTTATGGCGGAACAGGAGTTGAATTCACTCCTAAAGCTAAGAAACAATTGAAACAACTAACAGATTTAGGATTTGCAAATTACCCAATTTGTATGGCTAAGACACAATACTCATTCTCTGATAATGCAAAATTGCTTGGCGCTCCAAAGGACTTCCCAATTACCATCAGTGAACTCAAAGTTTCAGCTGGTGCTGGATTCATTGTTGCTCTGACAGGAGCTGTTATGACAATGCCAGGATTGCCAAAATCACCAGCTGCAGAAAGAATTGACGTCGATGCGCAAGGAAATATCACAGGTCTCTTCTAGTGTTAATTTGACCACATTAACAGAAAATGATTATCAAGTGTCGAACTGGAGTGGTGGCAAAACTAAAGAACTCTATATGCGTCCACAGACCAGCAAATATTTAACTAACGATTTCGATTATCGTGTTTCAAGTGCCACAGTCGAACAGGATCAAACTAGGTTTACCTCTCTGCCAGGGTATAAAAGAATCATTTTGCCTTTGCATGGAGAGTTAGCTTTGGAACATACAACGCAGCGCGTTAATTTAGTACCTTATCAACAACATGCATTTGATGGTGGGGAAATAACTAACAGTTACGGCAGATGTACCGATTTTAATTTAATTTATCGCCGTAATTTTCATGGAGAAATTATTCCAGTCCGTCATCAACAAACTTTCGAGATGGATAAGGGAATAGATATTGTTTGTTATTTCTTAACTGACTGCACTTTTAAATATTCTGATCCAGTAGAATCTCTTCAAAAAGAACTTCATGCAAATGAAACTTTAATAGTTAATTCAGTCAAACAGAAATCAAAGCTGACTATTTCTAGCGATGAAAAAAATTCATCAGAAGTATTGGCACTATTAGTATTAATTGACAAAAATAGAAAAACTATCACATGAGTTCTCAAAAAAAGAGGTGCATATAAATGAATGCTGAAGAAAAAAATCTCGGTACGTCAGATGTAACCGCTTCCGAAATGGAAGATGCAGGGATGGAATTAGAAAAAGATAAATTTAGTCTTGGTGGAGCTACTCTTTACGGTATTAACGCTGTAATTGGTTCCGGAATTTTCCTACTCCCAAGAACAATTTATAAGGATTTAGGTCCAGCTTCACTTTTGGCCATGATTGTTGACGTGTTGCTCGTTTTGATGTTAGCAGTCTGCTTCGCCGAAGTTTCCTGCTATTTCTCTAAAAATGGTGGAGCTTTCCAATATTCGAAAGCAGCTTTTGGTAATTTTGTTGGATTCAACGTTGGTATCTTAGGATGGTTCGTTACCATCGTAGCTTGGGCCGCCATGGCCGCTGGATTTGCCAAGTTGTTGATTCAAACATTCCCATCGTTAGAGGGAAGAAACACATTGATCAGTATCTTATTAGTTTTATTCTTATCAATTATTAACAGTACTGGTATTAAGACTTCAAAGATATTCACGATTACGATTACTATCGCTAAATTGATTCCAATCGTAGCGTTCACATTATTTGGAATTTTCTTTATCAAACATGGCTTTAATGCAGGGAATTTCACACCGTTCTTACAATTAAATCCAGATATGTCGCTTTCAAAAGCGATGGCTTCAACATCTCTAACTGTTTTCTATGCTTTTATTGGATTTGAAGCCTTACCAATCGTTGCTGGTGAAATGAGAAATCCTAAGAAAAACGTACCAAAAGCTATTATTGGCTCAATCAGTGTCGTTTCCTTCTTATATTTTATGATTATCGCCGGAACAATTGCCATGTTAGGAACAGGAATTTTACAAAGTAACGCTCCTGTTCAAGACGCATTCTTCAAGATGATTGGACCTGCTGGTAAATGGATCATCTCTATCGGGGCCTTGATCTCAATTGCCGGATTAAACATGGGGGATTCAATGATGATTCCTCGTTACGGTGCTTCCATTTCCGATGAAGGATTACTTCCTAAAATTATCGGTAAGAAGAATAAAAAAGGTGCTCCAATCGTCGCAATTATTTTCTCAGGTTTAGTAACTGTTGCCTTTCTTTTGAGTGGATCATTCGAACAATTGGCAGAATTGAGTGTTGTCTTTAGATTCTTCCAGTATATTCCAACAGCTTTAGCTGTTATCTTCTTACGTAAAAAAGGTATGAATACTGAACCAGCCTTTAAATTACCATTCGGACCAGTTATACCAGTTATTTCAATCGTCGTAAGTATTTGGATGGTTGCAGCAGCTAACCCAATTAACCTAGTTGCCGGTGTGATTGGTGTTATTGTCGCTAGTGGTTTGTACTTCATTATGAATCGTGGTCGTCAACGCGAAGATGATGATGTTGATATTTCAGAAGATTAATAAAAAATATTATTAATGGGGGAACTAAAAATGGCAGATATTATTGTACTAGATGGGAACAGTTTAACTTTGGATGATGTTGTGGCAGTAGCTAGAGATAATGTCAAAGTGACAATTGCTCCAGAAGCTGAAGAAGCAGTTAATGAATCTCGTAAGATCATCGACAATATTGTTAAGGAAAAACGTGTTGTTTATGGTGTTAACACAGGTTTCGGTTCACTCTGTAATGTAAGTATTTCGCAAGAAGACACTGAACAGTTACAAGAAAACTTAATCAGAACTCACTCATCAGGTTACGGCGATCCACTTTCAGAAGATATCGTTCGTGCCATCATGTTGATTCGTGTTAATTCATTAGTTAAAGGTTATTCAGGAATTCGTTTAAGTACTGTAAAATCCTTGATGGGAATGCTAAACGCGGGCGTACATCCATTTATTCCTGAAAAAGGTTCATTAGGTGCTTCTGGAGATTTGGCTCCATTAGCACACATGGTTCTACCACTACTAGGTTTAGGTAAAGCTTATTATCAAGGCGAATTGCTACCAGGAAAAGAAGCAATGGAACGTGCAGGACTAGAAGTGATTCGTTTAAGTGCTAAAGAAGGTTTAGCTTTTATTAACGGAACCACCGTTCTAACAGCCATCGGTGCTTTGACAACTTACGACTCAATTGAATTGCTCAAGTTATCAGATATTGCCGGAGCTTTATCACTAGAAGTTCATCAAGGAATCTCCAGCCCATTTGAAGAAAATCTTCATACAATTCGTCCCCAAAGTGGTCAATTAGCAACAGCCAGAAACATTCGTCGTTTGGTTGATGGCAGTACATTAGTTGGAGAAGCAACACCAGATCACGTTCAAGATCCATATACTCTTCGTTGTATTCCACAAATTCATGGAGCAAGTAAAGATACGATTGCTTATGTAAAGAAGAAAGTTGAAATTGAAATCAATTCTGTTACTGATAACCCAATCGTTACACGTGACGGCAAAGTAATTTCAGGTGGTAATTTCCACGGTGAGCCAATGGCACAACCATTTGATTTCTTAGGAATCGCCGCTTCAGAAATTGGTAATGTATCCGAAAGACGTGTTGAACGCTTGGTAAATACACAATTAAGTAAGTTGCCATCATTCTTAGTTAAGTATCCAGGCTTAAACTCAGGATTCATGATTACACAATATGCATGTGCTTCATTAGCATCAGAAAACAAGATTTTGGCACATCCAGCCAGTGTTGACTCAATTCCATCATGTGAAAACCAAGAAGATTTCGTAAGTATGGGAACAACAGCTGCAAGAACAGCTAGAGATATCGTTAAGAACTCACAACGTATAGTTGCAACAGAAATTATGGCAGCTTGCCAAGCACTTGATCTAAGCGACCGCACAGGTGGATTAGGTAAAGGTACAAGACCTGCTTATGAAGTATTCAGAAAAGCCGTTGATTTCATCGAAAATGATAAAGATATTGAAATCTATGATGAATTAAACAAAGCTTCAGAAACATTAACAGACGGTAAGTTACTCGCAGCTGTAGAAGATGTTGTTGATTTGGATATTCAATTTGATTAGTTGTGATTAATATCAACTAATGTGGTGTTAAGTATGCCCGTCGTCCGAAGATTTCTGTCACCAACTATATTCTGTTTCTATTGATGTTCACTAAAATTGCAGTATTTGGAAAGTTTTTAATTTTATGTAATTGAATAGAATCTATGAATGTATCTAAGTTTCTTAGTAAGGATTGTTTTTACCATTCAATGTTTTGAAGAATAAAAAATAGAATAGGACATTAGTCCGGAGCAAAAATTGGAATGCGTTCAGCTATGAAATCATTGTAACCGGCTTTGCCGGTTACAATGAGGCCGACTTTGGAAATCCATTATTTTGCACGAAGTGTAAAATGATTAGTTCCAAATCGCGCCCATAGCGTTCCAACAGCATTCCAATTTTTGCGGAGGACGGCAAGCAACGATAGGTAATTAAGAGGTGAGCACGATGTTGCAAAAGCAAAGTGTATGGCAAGACATTGTTACCAAACTGACGGTATGTCTGATATATGCACTTTTGTACTCCGTAGCGCTGAATTTCTTTTGGCAACCAGGACATATTTATGCTGGTGGATTGACAGGTATTTCGCAGATCATTGTTACCTTAATTGACAAAGCAGAGACGATCAATCTACCTTTCTCAATCATTTATTATTTATTAAATATTCCAATGATTCTGTTGGCCTGGTTCAAGATCAGTCATAAGTTCGTTATTTTCACTGTCATTGCTGTAACTTTTGCCTCAATTGCTACATCAGTAGTGCCCAACATGGTATTGATCAAGGACCCAATCATTTGTGCCATCTTTGGTGGTGTTATCAACGGCTACTCTTTAGGATTGGCTTTGAAGCATGGAATTTCTACTGGTGGAATGGATGCTTTAGTCGTTACTTTGCGGCAATGGACCGGCCAAACAGTTGGCCTGATATCGATGGTTCTAAACGGCATGATTATTCTTGCCGCTGGATTCCTTTTCGGTTGGCCATATGCTTTTTACAGTCTAGTATCAATTTTTGTTAGTGGAAAAGTGACTGATTTGGTTTATGTTAAACATCGCAAGGTACAAGTAATGGTGATCACGCAAAAACCAGAAGAAGTTATCACGGCTTTACAAAAAGAACTGACACGAGGAATTACCGTTTTACCACAAGCCTATGGAGCATATAAGAATGCTACGCAGACAGTATTAATTACCGTAATTACGTTTTATGAAATGGAAATTCTCGATGAAATTATGAAAAAAGTTGATCCCAAGGCTTTCGTCAGTGTATCGCAAGACATCATGATTTTAAGTGAATTTAAGGAAAAAGATATTGTTTAAAAACCTCTTTAAATGAGGATGTCACAAATACAAATAAAATATCAGAGTAGAAAATGAAGCGTCAAGTGTCAAAAGATGGGATGTTGCTTTTGGACGAAGGGAACTTTATCCACGGTTTCGTTTTCGCATTCGCTGCATATAATGTGTAGCAGCTCTAAAAGGAGATGCTCGAAGTGGATAAGAAGATTAGTGTTTACTCAATTTCAACAATGGGATTATTAGTTGCTTTGATGGTTGTGTTATCGCAGGTATTTGGTTTTGAAACACAATTGATCAAAATAACCTTTGATTTTATACCGCAAGTTGTTTTAGCAAGTTTATTTGGACCATTTTGGACTGGAATTTGTGCCGCCGTGGCTGATATCATTGGCGGAACTTTACTAGGTAAGGGAACATTCTTTATCGGCTTTACACTTAACTCATTTATTTCTGGGTGGTTGTACGGTAAGTTCTTCTACAAGAAGGAAATAACTTTGAAGAGTGCCTTTATCTGCGTGCTACTAAACACTGTTATCATCAGCCTTTTCTTGACACCACTATGGTTGTCGATCATGTACAATATTCCGTTTACTGATCCAAAATTGTGGGCCATCCGCTTGGTTAAAGCAGCTATCATGTTGGTCGTACAAACTGGGGTAATTGTTTTCTTCGGTAAAGCAATTCCATTCAAGACAATCGCCCACCGTTACGTTGCTAGATAAAAGGGGGAGTTAGGAATGGTTACGACGGGCAAACAAGCAATTGCATGGATCGATTCGCGTGTGAAGCATGGAAGTCGACCCGGTTTGATCAGAATTGAAGAATTGTTGAGATTAGACAATAATCCGGAAAAAGAGGTTCGTAGTATTCACATTGCTGGGACAAATGGAAAGGGTTCAACTGTGATGTATCTGCGCTGCTTATTGGAACAGAAGAATTTGACTGTCGGAACTTTTACCTCTCCTTATATCGAAAGTTTCTATGAAAGAATTTCTATCGACGGCCAAATGATTCCTGAAAATGACTTTGTAGAGTTATCAAATAGATTCATACCTTTAGTTGAACAAATGGATCAGTCAGAAAAATATTCTGGCATCACCCAGTTTGAAATTTTAACAGCAATGGCTTTCGACTATTTCAAAAATCGCGTGGATATTGCCATTATTGAGACGGGAATTGGCGGTTTGCTGGATAGTACCAACGTTGTACATCCTGAATTAGCAGCCATTACCACTGTGGGATTAGATCACACGGATATTTTAGGGGATACAATAGCTAAAATTGCCTGGCAAAAAGCTGGAATTATTAAAGAGAATGTTCCAATTGTCAGTGGCAATATTCCGGAAGAAGGACTAGAAGTTATTCAGGCTGAGGCTAATAAAAAGAATGCACCAAGTTATGTTTGGAAAAAAGATTACAAAACAGATTACTTAGGCTTTAAGGATCAATTTGAGATGTTCAACTTTCAAAACCAATACGCACAGTTCAAAAACTTAAAAACTCCATTAACCGGACATCAACAAGTTGAGAATGCGGCCGTAGCAATCGAATTATTCTATCTATATTGTCAAAAACATAACTATTCAATAAGTATCCAAGAGATTCAGACAGCATTATTGAAGGTACGTTGGCCAGCGAGAATGGAAGTTATCAGTCAAAAACCTTTGGTTATCATGGATGGAGCGCATAATCCGCATGCCATCAAACGTTTAAAGGACAATATTTTAACAGAGTATCAGGACTTTCATATTCACATCTTATTTTCTGCCATTACAACGAAAAATATTGATTCGATGTTGGAAGATCTGCTCACTATACAAAATGTCGATTTAACGTTAACAACGTTTGACTATCCTAATGCCTTACACTTAGCTGATTATCAAGATTTAGCTGATAGGATAACGATTGAACCTGATTGGAAGAAGGCTCTTGGAGAAAAGATGCAACAACTGGGTTCAGACGATGTGCTCTTCATTACGGGTTCACTTTACTTTGTATCAGGTGTTAGAGATCTATTGAAATGAAAAACAGACAGTAAGCAATCGGCTTACTGTCTGTTTTTTTTGAGTAAAATCATTAAATTTTTTATTTGTAATGTAAGCACTAATATCCCATTATTAAAGTAATAGTTCTTTTTTGAATTACCCTAAAAATAGTGGTAACATTATATAACTTTAATTTAAGAGGTTATTATGACAGATAAATCTATGGTTAATGAACTAGACGAAAAAAAGCTTGAACAGGCACATTTAAATGATGTGGTTGAGAAGATTAAAAAGTCTGAGAGCCAACTCCGTGAACATATGGAAGTTGCTGAAGAAGATTTAAAAGTTATCAATAATGCTTTTGATGACATTCATTTAGGCATGGATGGAGACTCGATCTCTATGGATGCTGCACTTTCCATTCATCAGCAACAACAGATGTTGGACGAAAGAAATAATAGTTGGCAACAATCCAAACAACGTTTGGGTATTTTGAAGAAGTTGGAAAAGAATCCCTTCTTTGCTCGACTTGATTTCCAAGAAAAAGGTGAACCTAAGAAAGAGACTGTTTATATTGGATTAAGTTCTTTTACCGATAAGAACGACCATTTCTTAGTCTACGATTGGCGTGCGCCAATTTCCTCAATTTACTACGATGGTAAGTTGGGCAAAGTCACATATATGACGCCAGATGGGGAACAGGAAGTTAATCTTTTTTTGAAGCGCCAATTTTTAGTTGAAGATGGCAAGATCAGGGCTTACTTTGATACACAAGAGACTATCGGTGACCAAATGTTGCTGGAAGTCTTAGATGGTAAATCTTCTACTCATATGAAGGGGATTGTTAAGACAATTCAAAAGGAACAAAACAAGATCATTCGTGATACTAAGTCGAAGCTCTTGTTTGTTCAAGGTGCCGCCGGTTCTGGTAAAACATCTGCTATTTTGCAACGAATTGCGTTCTTACTATATAGATACCGGGGAACGTTAACTTCTAGTCAAGTAGTCATGTTCTCACCAAACTCACTTTTCAACGACTATATTAAAGATGTTTTGCCTGAAATGGGTGAACAAAACATGGTCCAAATGACGTACAAACAATTCTTGGCACGTCGTTTGCCTAATCTGACTGTTGAAAGTTTGGCACAACAATTCGAAACGGTTGTTGATACGGAAAATAAGAATATCAGTAAATTTGTTTCCGACGTTGAATTCTTCAATATCATGACCAATTACAGTAAGTTGTTGGATCAAAGTGGGATGGCCTTTAAGGATATCAAATTCCAAGGCAAAGTTTTCATTTCTAAAGAAAAGATTCAAGAAATCTATTACAGCTATGGTCCTCAATATAATTTAGGTAATCGACTAGATGCGACTGTTGACCGTTTGATCAAATTACTTCATCGTAAGATCGGTGCTGAGATGCGTTCGAAGTGGGTCGCTGAAAGAATTGAGAACTTGAGTCAGGAACAGTTACAAGCACTCTATAGTACGGCTGATCAAGAATTCAAGAATGGCGATGAAGAGACAAAATTCTTAGCTCGTAAGATTGTTACTGCTATGTTGCAGGGTGTTTATAAGAATATTAAACGTTTGAGATTCCTAAATGTGGCAGCCAACTATTTGAATTTCTTAAAAGCTGTTCCACAAATTACTGATTTAAGTAAGTGGAATATTACCAAAGAACAATGGAAGGGTTATGTTGATAAATTTGTTAAGTCATTTACTGATAAGCAAATTTCAATGAACAATTTGAGCCCATACCTTTACTTATATGACTTAGTAACTGGTCGTCATGGTGAGCTTGATATGAAGTTTGTCTTTATGGATGAAATTCAAGATTACACACCATTCCAGTTGGCTTATATGAAATTCAAGTTCCCACGCGCTAGATATACCATGTTAGGGGATTTGAATCAGTCGATCTTTACAAAGAAGAACAGTCAAACTCTGCTTTCTGAAGCTCAAAAATTATTTGATGCTGACGAAACAAGAGTTGTTCAATTGGTTCACTCATATCGTTCGACAAAACAAATTACGGACTTTACAAAGGCAATTTTGACAAATGGTCAAAAAATCGAACCATTCAATCGTGATGGGGACTTGCCTAATATGTACTGTGCCCAAAATGAGCAAGATTCACTACAAGATGTTAAAACACAATTGGCTGAAAATGATAAGCAGAATTATACGACTGCGATTATTGCTAAAACTTTGGAAGATGCTGAGAACTTGCATAAGCAGCTCAAAGAAATCGGTGTTGAATCGACACTGATTCGCTCAGAAAACCAACGTTTAGCAGCTGGAACAATTGTCTTACCATCATTCTTGGCTAAAGGTTTGGAATTCGATGCGGTCATCATGTGGGATGCTTCAAAGGATAAGTTCTCTGAAGACGAACA
This sequence comes from Companilactobacillus sp. HBUAS56275, assembly GCF_036913655.1. Lineage (NCBI taxonomy): Bacteria > Bacillati > Bacillota > Bacilli > Lactobacillales > Lactobacillaceae > Companilactobacillus > Companilactobacillus sp. HBUAS56275. The sequence goes on along the minus strand of NZ_JAYKKK010000004.1, from coordinate 189,664 downwards.
ACAATTAGTTTATACAATTGCTTCACGTGCAATGCACAAGTTGACCATTACATCGATTGGTGATTTTTCACAACTACTTCAACGTGTACCTGAAAAGTATTATCAATTGATGAAGTAACTGAAGGGTGCCGTCCTCCGCAACAAGAAAATTTGGCTGGAACGCCATGGGCCGACTGGAAGCTAATAAATTTGCACTCTGTGCAAATTCATGGATCTTCAAGCTCGGCCTTTACCTAAGCGATAAATCGCTAAGGTAAATCTCATGGCTGAGCCAATTTTCTTGTTGCTCCGGACTGAATAACGTGTTTTATCTTTATCTCACTTAACTTAGAAATTAAAATAGCGTTTATTCTTGAATGTTGGTCTCTACGTTTTCAGTAGGGATTGAAATTCAGAATAGACGCTATTTTTTGACGGCAATATTCTATTACTTAATCTTATAAGTTCTTTTCCAAATCGGCAATTAAACTTAGATTAATAGGTTGCCAATTAAGTTCTTTTTGAGTCAATTTACTATCAGCTGGAATGTCTAAACCAAAGAGATTATTTACATTGAATGCATCTTCATCGGATAGACTATCAAAATCAATATTAGGTTGTGATTCTAATGGTAAATTCAGTTTTTGGCTGATAACTTTTGCAATTTCAATGGTCTTTGTCTGGCCTTCACCTACTGCATTAAAGATATGTAATGAATGGTTGTCACTTAAAGCATAATCTAAGGCTTTAACAAATAATTTGGCTGCATCTTGATAATTGACTGCATTCCAACGATTCTGTCCATCACCGAAATAAGGAACTTTATCGGTCTTTTGTGCTTGGGCAATGATCATTGAAATGATTCCATAACGACCATTACCGTGAACTGATGGTGCTAAACGGACTACATAGGCATTAATACCTTGGTCTACTAATTCTCGGGCTAAAAATTCTGAGCGGCGAGGCATCACTTTTTCTACACCCTCAAAACCAGTATCTTTTTCTGTTAAAACGTGATTAGGATCAAGTCCTGCCGTTCCAGCGGTTACGATCAGAGGCCTATCAGTTCCATTCAATACTTCACCAAAACTTTCAATTGCTTGGGCATCAATACGACTAGCCTGAGCAAAATGTTCAAAGTCGTTGACGAAGCCTAAATGTAAAACAGCATCGGCGTTTTGGGCTGAAGTTTTCAAAGTATCTATATCTTCTAAAGTTCCCATTACTGGAACTCCACCCATTTTGGTTAGTTTGTCGGCACTTCTTTGTGATCGAGTTAATCCTAAAACTTCTATTCCATTATTGATCAGATCTTGGGCAACTAATGTCCCAATGTAACCTGTGGCTCCAGTCATAAATACACGCATTTAAAATACTTCCTTTTTACTAATTAATTTAAAAATTCATTGGTTTATCCTTAGAACGTGTTTATAATATAACACCGTAGAAATATTAAACCATGTATAATAATTCGATGATGTAGTAATAATAGACACTGTCGATTAATTGTAGAAAAGGACGACAATTTTGGCTAACTTACAAAATGAAAGAACCAAGAAATTAATTTACTTAGGATTCAGGGATTTGTTGACTAAAGAATCTTTCAGTAAAATCACTATTAATGAGATTGCTGAACAAGCGATGATTCATCGTTCTACTTTTTATACTCATTTCAATGATAAGTATGACTTGTTGAATCAGTATTTGAACAGTCAACGAACTGATTCGAATTTTGAGATGGATGACTTTTTTGATCATCCTTTTACTACTGTAGCAACAATTAATAATCGGGAGTTATTGCCTTTGTTGTCACTTCAAAGTAATGACGCTGATTTTCGGACGGGATTTTTTCAATTTATCATTGATACCGTTATGGAAGATCAATCAGATAAAACCGAATTGGACCGTTTCTTTTTTATCGGCCGCATTAAGGCTATTAATTTGTGGATTGAAAGAACTCATCAACCGTATAATCCCTTTGTTGATTATCGCTATTTGGATCAAGTCTTTAAAACTGGAAAAAAGTGATCTGAAAATAATTTTTAAATAAAAAAGAACAGTATTTATTAAGAAATTCAGGTATATTTACATACCATGAACACTTGATAAATACTGTTCTTTTAATATTTGTTGTGGCAGACGGTATATTTAGTCAAATGTCGCCCAAAAGATTACTAATTGTTCTTAATAATATCCTTAAAGAAATCAACAGTAATATCGAATAATGGCTTTAAAATAGCTAAGATTAATAACAATAGATCCACAAATAATAGTTGTACTAACCATGTAACTGACATATTAGTTGTGAAGTGGAAGTAAAGTGCAAATAATCCTAGGAATACTGCCACGAAAACAAAAATATAGGTCATCACTAGTCTAGTGATTCTTTCTGAATTTGTTTCTTTATTTTCCATGGCTTTTTCCCCCTTAAATATAAATAAATAGTTTAATTGTTAACGCTTACATTATAACATTCTCAAGGATTTTGTGCAGAATACTATCAGATAAAACAGAGTAAAAACTTGCACATGACCTTTTGAAATAGGTATAGTTGAGAGTATTGTAATTGAAAACTTTGATTGGAAGTGAGAGAGTGACCCAGTCAACTTACTGGAATCGCATTGCCGAGAAAGCTAAGAAGGAAAATCGTCCTTTCTTCAGCTTGGCACCAATGGAGGCTGTAACCGGATCAGTCTTTAGAAGAGTGGTTGAAAAAGCCGCTGCTCCGGATGTTTTTTATACTGAATTTACAAATGCTTTAGCCATCACGCATCCTTTGGCTAAAGAAGCAACTAAGGGGAGATTGTATATTGACCCTAAAGAGGATCCTAAACCAATTGTTCAACTCTGGGGTAACTCTGGTGAAGATTTCGCCAAAGCAGCCGTAGAAGTGAAAAAACAAGGTTATGAAGCTATCGACATTAATACTGGCTGTCCTGATATTGCTGTAATTAAGAATCACAGTGGTAGTGATTTAATTCGTCATTTTGATACTGCAAAAGAAGTTATTGAGGGTGCACGTGAAGCTGGATTGCCAGTCAGTGTCAAAACTCGTTTAGGCTTCAGTGAAATCTCAGAATATAAGAAATGGATTCCTTTCTTATTGGAACAACAAGTTCCTGTTTTAACAGTTCATGTCAGAACTAAAGAAGAAATGAGTAAAGTTCCAGCTCACTACGAATTGATCGACGATCTAGTTAAGATGCGTGATGAAATTGCACCAGATACATTGTTACAAATCAACGGTGACATCATGAATTATCAGGATGGAATCAAACTAGCGCAAGAACATCCTGGTGTGGATGGAATTATGATTGGACGAGGAATTTTCTCTGATCCATTTGCCTTTGAAAAAGAGCCACAACAACATTCAAGTACTGAACTCTTGAATTTGTTGCGTTACCAACTCGATTTGTACGATGAATTTGTGGCTAAAGGAATTCCGGGTCATTTTGCACCATTGCAACGTTTCTTCAAGATTTATGTTCGTGGAATGAAACATGCCGCTGAAATTAGAAATGATTTGATGCAGACAAAGACAACGGATGATGCACGTAAAGTTATTGATAAAATTGAGAATAACGAATACTAGAGAGCGGGACATAACATGTTCAGCTTTCGAGCATTAAAACAAATAGGACCAGGTAATCGTATTTTGATTACCTGGTCCTATTTGTTTTAAGCGGAAAAAGTTATGTTATGCTCCGCGTTTATGCTGCATATATTAATCAATAAAGCAGTTTTGTTTAACTTAATAAGGTTAGTGTGACACGATTCAAACGTTGCGACAGTTCAAACAATTTGTCATAAGTTGGATCTTTTTGATAAAGAGCAATCTTATCTTTCAATTGTTTCTGTTCGAATTGTGAGAAGTAGAATTTCAAGTCGTGGTTACCATAGAGGGTAGCTAATAAAGCAAAGGCTTCGGGAGAAATTTTATCCGCCGTCAGAATTTCTTTTCTTAGATCAGCTACTAATTCACGTTTCACTCTGCGGTTAGGTAAATAGTTATTTGTTTTGAAAACTAATCCCGTAACTGCTTTAGTTACATCGACTTTGTTGACGAGTGAGTCACCAATTTCGTTGTAAATGATTCGTGTGATTTTTTCATTTGTAGCCATGGCTCTCAAAACATGAGTGACACTTTTACCTTGGTTCTTGTTGATGATCTGGAAGAACTCGTTGAGGTACTTCTTGTCGTCAGGCAAAACTTTGTTAATGATGACACTGTTGTCAGTTAGATCGATGATATCGTTTAAAGCTAAATCAAAAAATGAGCTTTCAGCTAGATAGGCACGACGTCTGGTATTCTTAAAGATTCGGATACTACCTTTTTCATTACACGATAAAATAAAATATTTTTGAGGAATATTTAACTCCATAAAGTGCTCCTTCAATTCGACACTAACTCAATTTGTTTGGCCAGTGTGGCTTTAATTTCTGGTATTAATTCGTCTTCTAAAAGATTATAACCTTGTTTGGTAAAGTGCAAACCGTCGGCTTGTAGCAAACTGTCCAGATTAGCGCTATTTGCCATATTGTGCAACAAATCGATATACGATACGTCTAGTTGTTTACTCAAATGTTCCGTCACCAATTCAAATTGTAGTTGGCGAGTCCAAGGTCGTTTTGGATCTTTGCGCCAATCGGTGAATGGTGGAGAAAGTAGAATAACCCTCTGATTTCCTAGTAGATCAATCATACTCATCAAGTTAGCAGCAAATTTACCAGGCTTAATTTCATCATCTACTGAAATATCATTGATACCAAATCCTAAAATAACGATCCTAGGATTTAATTTTCTTACGCGATCAACTCGTGTCATAGCATTATTGGTTTTGTAGTCGGCAATCGACATATTAATAACTTCATAGCCTTGAAAATCTTTGCGGATGCGCTTAGCCAATGTATCGGTAGCTTTACCGTCACGTAAACCCATCAAGGTTGAGTCCCCAAATAATACTATTCTCTTCATATATTATTTCCTTTTTTAAAAAAGTTCTATACTATACTAGAATACCAGAAAATAAATAAAAGTTAATTACTATATTAGGTAGGTTTAACAATATGCAAAGTTTAGCTAACTATGATGAGTTCTCAAGAAAAGAATGGGAAAACTTTCATGGCGAGTATAAGAAACAAGCCATTACTGATGGAGAATTGCGGAAGATCAAGTCTTTAGACGATGAAATTTCAATCGATGATGTTCGTTCGGTGTACGCACCAATTCGCCATTTACTACATATTTACTTAAAGAACTATCGCAAATTAACCAAATTAAAAAATGAATTTTTGAATAGTAAGCCTCGAAAAGTTCCATTTGTAATTGGTGTTTCCGGTTCAGTTGCTGTAGGTAAGAGTACAACGGCTCGTTTGTTGAAAATTATGTTGGAGCGTTCATATCCACAATATAATGTGGCTCAGATGACGACTGACGGTTTCTTATATCCCAGTAAAGTTTTGAAAGAACGCAATTTAATGAATAAAAAAGGATTTCCAGAGACATATGACATGTCCAAGCTGTTGGATTTCATGGGTGAAGTCAAAACTCGTGGCGGCAAAATACGTTATCCTTTATATTCACATAACATTTATGATATTATTCCAGGAAAATATGAGGAGTTAGATAATCCAGATATTTTGATCGTAGAAGGGATAAATGTACTACAATTGCCTCAGAACGAACAAATCTATGTCAGTGATTTCTTTGATTTTTCAATTTATATTGATGCGGAAGTCGATGATATTGAGGAATGGTTCTTAAATCGTTTTGAGACGCTATTGGATTTGGCGAGAAATGATCCTAACAGTTATTACTATCAATTCACTCAGATTCCTGAAACTGAAGCGATGGATATGGCAAAGAATGTGTGGAATACGATCAATTACCCTAATTTGCGCGATTATATCAAGCCAACTAGGAACCGTGCTGACCTTATTTTGCACAAATCTGAGGATCATCAGATCGACAAAATTTATCTTAGAAAATATTAAGCGTTAACAATATATGACATGGAACTAATTTTCGTATACAATAGAATAAATAAAAAAAGTGGGGGAAATTGATTTGAGCAAGCAATGGCCAGATGCTGATAGCATCATTGTTCTAGACTACGGTAGTCAATACAATCAATTGATTACTCGTAGAATCAGAGATATTGGCATATACTCTGAATTACTACCAAATACTATTACTGCTGCAGAAGTTAAAGAAATCAATCCTAAAGGTATTATCCTTTCTGGTGGACCTGATAGTGTCTACGATAAGGGTGCCTTTACAATCGACCAAGACATTTACAAGTTAGGTATTCCTATTCTTGGTATTTGTTACGGTATGCAATTGATGTCTTATAACCTTGGCGGTAAAGTCGAATCAGCAAGTAACCGTGAATATGGTCACGCTGATATTACAGTTACTGATAAAGATGCTGTATTATTCAAAGACTTACCTGAAAAACAATACGTTTGGATGAGTCATGGTGACCTTGTTAAAGAAGCTCCAAAAGGCTTTAAAGTAGTTGCTACAAGTAAGAACGCACCTATTTCATCAATCGCTGATGATGAACGTAAGATGTACGGTGTGCAATTCCATACCGAAGTTAGAAATACTGAATTCGGTTCAGAAATCTTGAAGCATTTTGCATTCGACGTTTGTGAAGCAAAAGCTAACTGGTCAATGGATGATTTCATTGAACAACAAATTCAAAAGATTCGTGAAACTGTTGGTGACAAGAAGGTTCTTCTTGGTTTATCCGGTGGTGTTGATTCTTCTGTTGTTGGTGTTTTACTACACAAAGCTATCGGTACACAATTGACAAGTATCTTCGTTGATCATGGTCTTCTTCGTAAGAATGAAGCCGATCAAGTTATGGACAGTTTGGAAGGCAAGTTTGGTTTGAACATCATCAAAGTTGATGCTCAAAAACGCTTCTTAGACAAACTAGCTGGCGTAACTGATCCAGAAAAGAAACGTAAGATTATCGGTAACGAGTTTATCCAAGTGTTTAACGATGAAGCTCAAAAGCTTGATGGTATTGACTTCTTAGCACAAGGTACACTTTATACTGATGTTATCGAAAGTGGTACAAGTACTGCTCAAACAATTAAATCTCACCATAACGTTGGTGGACTTCCAGAGGACATGCACTTTAAGTTGATCGAACCTTTACGTACATTGTTCAAGGATGAAACACGTGAATTAGGTGAAAAACTAGGTATGCCACACGAATTAGTATGGCGTCAACCATTCCCAGGCCCAGGTCTTGGAATTCGTGTTATCGGTGAAGTTACCGAAGACAAGTTACAAATCGTTCGTGATAGTGACTGGGTTCTTCGTGACGAAATCGCAAAGAATGGCCTAGATGAAAAGATTTGGCAATACTTCACAGTCTTGCCAGGTATCAGAAGTGTTGGTGTCATGGGTGATGGTAGAACATACGATTACACAATCGGAATTCGTGCCGTTACATCTATTGATGGTATGACAGCTGACTTCGCTAAGATTCCTTGGGATGTACTTCAAAAGATCTCAGTTAGAATCGTAAACGAAGTAGATCATGTCAACCGTGTAGTTTATGATATTACTTCTAAGCCGCCCGCAACAATAGAGTGGGAATAGGATTCCATAGAAAATAAAAGAGCATCTCTGATAAAAATTAGAGATGCTCTTTATTTGTAAATATAGAATAAATTGGCGTAGAAAGTAAGAATACTTAATTAATTCGTAATATTATAAGAATTGATTCTAGATTTTATGTATTCATACTGGAGGAAAAAGCGAATGCTAGTATATGTCGAATCGAATCTTTTTGATAGTCAGGCTCAGGTACTCGTAAATACAGTAAATACTGTTGGTGTCATGGGTAAAGGTATTGCTTTACAATTCAAAAAACTTTATCCAGATATGTTTAGAAAATATCAAAGTTTTTGTGATAACGGAAGTTTAACTATTGGAAAATTGTATTTGTATAAGACACCCAATAAGTGGATTCTTAATTTTCCAACTAAAAAAAATTGGCGTAATAAATCGAAAATAGAATATATAGATGAAGGTTTAAAAAAATTCGTAGAAACCTATAGTGAAAAAGGAATAGAATCTATATCTTTTCCACAATTGGGTACAGGAAATGGTGGCTTAGATTGGGAAAAGGAAGTTAAGCCACTCATGGAGAAATATTTGCGAAAACTACCCATTAAAGTTTATATCCATATATATACGGGGTGGGAAAAGGAACCAGAATATAAAGATATAAAGTCAATGAGAAAATGGATTGAAAGTGAGCCGAAGTCTTTAAGCTTGAATGAGTTTAAGAACGATTTTATATCTGTTCAAGATGGTAGTAATTTTAATCTTGCTGATAGGCATGTTGTTATCTCAAATAATCAGGATTCTATAGATGAAACTGCAGGTTCATTTATGGCGATAACAAACGAAAAGAATGGTAAAGAGTATTCTATAACGCAATCTGATATAGCTGATTTATGGACAAGGTTAAGAGATCAAGGAGCAATTTTGGATATTGATTTGCCACAGAATATTTTAAAGTTTAAAGATAAAAATTTTTTCAAGAATTTGCTATTAAAGCTTCCATATATTGGTGTGGAACCTGCAATTGTTAGTGGTGAAAGAATGGATATGCTCGTATTAAAGAAAAATAATTTAAGTCAGCAAAATACTCAAACAATAAACTTAATGGAGGGATAATTCATGGATTATCAAACTACTATTAATAAATTGCTTGATGGAGTTATTCCAATAAATTTGAACCCCTTGAAGAGAAAATATTGGCCTAGGTTTGCATTTCATTTTACTGATATAGAGAATGCAATCGAAATTCTAAAACTGGGATTTATTTGTTCGAGAAACTATGCTAGAAATCATAATATTATGATTAATGATAATGCTAGTGAAAAAGTTCTAAACAATACTAATCCAAGGGTCAAGGATATGGTCAGACTCTATTTTAGACCTAGAACCCCTACTCAATATTATAATGAAGGGTTTCAAACTAAAAGAAGTAGAAATAATAGTGAGTTCAGTGCAAATTGTCCCGTGCCAATATTTTTTTTATTTGATTTGAATAAATTACTGATTTCATCAGGTGTAAAGTTTTCGGATAGATCTTTAGCATTATCAGAAAATGTGCCTTTGATGGATACTCCTGAAGAGTTCAGTAAATTGCCTTTCAATGATATATACCATGATTCTGGGTTAGGAGATATGTCTTCGGAAAGAAAGACAGAAGTCAAGCATCATAAGCATGCTGAGATAGTGAAAAGGGATATTTTACATTTAGATTATTTAAAGTGGATATATGTAAGATCAGTGGCTGAAAAAGAGACACTGATTAATTTATTACATGATGCAGGTATTTATAAATACGATAAAATTATAACAGTCAGTGACGAGACAACCTTTTATATGGATAGAAATTATATTAAACGTGTGGTTCTTGGCGAAAATGATATAAAGATCGATAGTAGTGTTAAAGATCCATATCCAAAAGAATGGGGCGATTCACAATACGCCGTGAATCCTGAAAATACAGAAGATTTTTTGGAATTCAAATTGAAGCTGACCCAATCAAATGGAAATACCTATTATTGGCCGAAATCGAAAGAAAAGAAGGCACTTCTTCAAGATAGAGTGGGATTTATAAATCCTCAAAGTGATTATAAATTGGAGATTTATATTGATGATCATATAGCCTATAAGGGAGCATATAATGTAGGGGATGATTTACCATTCTGATATTTTGTATTGTGAATAAAATAAAAGGAACATTTGGATTAAAAACCAAAATGTTTCTTTTTAATATATATTTAAAATAGATTAAATAAAAGGGGAGAAATATATGGTGCAGAGATTTTATCATTACACTTCAATAGAAACATTGTTTAAAATTATAAATTCAAAAAAATTAAGATTTCGTAATTTGACAGAAATGGATGATCCCGATGAAACACAATCATTAGAATTTAAAAATATAGGAAAATGGAATTTTATATCTAGCTGGACATCACTTCGAGATGAGTTAGTGATGTTCCAATCGTATGGAGGATTGGATGGTGTCTGTATCTCATTACCTGAATTACCTTTTTATACAGAAAATATAGTTCCTTTTGAGGATAATCCTAAATTTGATAAAGACAATAATATGATTTTATTTGAAAAATTAAAATTAACTACGGGATTCAATTATTATACGAATAAATATAATGTATTATTTTATCCAAACGAAGTTCAAAAGTTGGATATTGAATATACGAATGAAAAAGAAAAACTCTATCCTAAGATTATTACGTATAATGGATCGCAATATGTTTTTAGTGGAACTAAGATGGGGAAATACAAAGATAGACAGTGGTCGTTTCAAAAAGAAGTGAGATATACAATACAAGTTACACCATTTTATCCAGAATTACTTCTCAAACTTAATCCTGAAGATCCTGGTAGTGCGTTTATATCAGGTAAAATAGAATATAATCCACCGTTTAGTGTAATAGATATACCAGTCTCATTAGAAGGTATGGAAGTAGTTTTTGGTCCCAAAGTACCTGATTATGAATATAAAATGTCAAGTAAGGAAATATATGATCTTGTTCCAAATGTAAAAATTTCTAAGAGCAATATTAGAGTCAGGTAAGGGTATTATAAAAAAATAATTAATTAGGAAAGCAAGTAACGTTCACCAGAAACGAGTTATTTTGATGATTCAGAAACAGGAGAATAATTTTGGAGTTACACATAGAGAATAAAAATCTGAAGATAAAAAAGATGCTTGTAAACTAGTTGAATCTGGATATTCTTCGCAGATGAATAAACACTTTCATTATAAAGATAGTTGTTTATTTAAATAAATGAATAAAAGGTTATATCAAAGTTAAATGGAATATACCAATTCTTTTGGTTAAAATAATATTATTAACTAAAAGAAGGGGTATTTATATGGATTATTGCACGGAATGTGGCAATGAAATTGGTGAGGGAATTAAATTTTGTTCTAATTGTGGACGAAATGTTTATAAAAATGAATTATTAGATAATACTGGTTCTGAGAAAAGATTTAGAAATATAATCGGCTATTTTAAATGGGTTAAAAGTACAATCCTACATCCATCAGACGAAGGATTACATAGCAGCGCTGTCGAATTTGGAGTGACTTCTTTTGTCATTCAATCCTTATTATCATCTTTTGCAATTTTTGTTTTGGGTAAAACAATAACTGAATATATAATCGAATTATTTTTAATTTATTCACATACTGATTATTCTGAAGTGACTTTGCCTAAATCAACTGAATTATATATGAAATTGCTTCTTTTGAGTATGATTTATTATTTTATTTTTGCACTGGTTGGTTTTTTATGTAGAAGATATCTTATTGATAGAAGAACTAATTTTAAAAGTTACTTAAATCAACTAGCTGGGTATAGTAATTTGATGATCTTTTTTCTTTTACTATTGATAATATTCATATTGGCATGTAATCCTATTAATGGAACGGGGAGTTCATCTAAGGATGCTTGGGATTTTGTTAAAAATCTAATAGTTATAGGAACCATTATTTCGAATTTCTGGTTCATAGCTTATAATGCATCTATCATTACTGTAAGTGGAAAAATGAAAATAGATAGGCTTTATGCAGCTCTTGTAGCTTTTATTGTAGATGGTATTGGCCTCTATGTATTATTTAAGATTATTACAAATGCTATTTTATAAACCAAAAAAGTATCTCATAAAAATTCAGGGATGCTTTTTTTAGTTCTTTTGTGGATTTCTAACTAAGCGTGAAAATATGTCGATATAATGGATGGTAGAATTATTATAAGTAGAAAACGAAAATCTCTAGGAGATAACATGCCATATAAAAGAAGATCAGTTGAAAAAGCGATAATATTGGCCTTACGTGAATTAGGTGCTGTGGCAAATAGAAAAGATATTCGTAAAACAATAGCGGATAAAGAATACGATGGATTAAATTATAATGATGTTTATTCTACAAAAGAAGGAAAAACAGGAAGATATAGTCCGTTTTTATTCGATTTCAATTTTGGAATGAGAAGCTTGTACAGTGTCGGCTATATTGAAGAACCCATACGAGGGAAAGATATAGTACTAACTGATTTAGGTAGGAATGATGATGTTGATAATTATCCTACAAAGGAACAACAGGAACTAATTAAGAATTACTGGGATAAGAAGAATAATGAACACAAAAAGAATGATAAGCAGCAAGTTCCTGATAATGATGCTGCTGAAAAAGAGGATATTGATAACAACAATTGGAAAACAGAACTGCTAAACTGTTTGATGCAGTTTGATCCTGGTAAGTTTGAAAGCTTTTCTAGATTATTAATTTCCAAAATGGGAGTAGTTATCGATAAAGAGCGTGGAGTTGTTCGTTCCGGTGATCACGGTATTGATGGATTTGGTTATTTTACATCAGATGAGTTCCGGACAAGTAGAGTCGCTATACAGTGTAAAAAATATACTGAGGGAGCTGTTTCAGAACCGGAGATTGATAAATTTAAGGGAGTTATGGACGGATTTAATGCTGAATATGGAATTTTTGTTACAACAAGCCATTTTACGGATCGAGCCAAGAAAAAAGCTACACAAGGAAATAATACTGTGACTTTAATTGATGGACAGGAACTCACTGAATTGGTAGAGAAATATCAATTGCATATCACACCAATTACTACATATACTTTAGATAATTATTACTATAAAAGGGATTAGATGATAGAGTCCTCTGTGTTTGCAGAGGTTCTATTTTGTTATCGATAGTTATATATCAAAAAAGCTCTGCCGTTGATGGCAGGGCTTTTGTTGCACTTATTTATTTGTCTTCTGGCTAATCTTCAAAACTTCTAACAATTTTTTGCTAATCTCTTCGCTCTGATCGGAATCCAAACCGTCCAAAAATTTAATCAACTGGCGTAAATTTGGTCCAAATTCTTTAGATGACTTTATATCATTACCCGTCATTAAAGAGTCCATTGTTACTCCAAGGGATTTTGAAATCCTATAAAGTGTGTTGGCACCAACTTGTTTAACTGTTCCACGTTCAATTTTAGACAAATAGTTGATAGTCAAATCACTAAATTCTGAAAGCTGTTCTTGAGTCATGTTCTGATTATGACGTTCTCTAGCGATGTTTCCACCCACATTATTCTTCATATTTGCCCTCTTATTTTCATTTAGTATCTTAATTTAAAGCCTAATGAAGAATAGAGAGTGTTTTAAGTTCTTGTAATACTTATTTTTAAATAACCATATAGTAATACAAATCCTAAAAGAGTATCATATATATAGTTCTAAAAGAACATAAAGCGATTTATATATAAGGGAAAATATTTTTTAGGGGGAAATAATGAAACATAAATCAATAATCGCATTTTTTGCATTAGGATTGACTCTAGTGTTAGCTGGGTGCTCGTCTAGTAGTGGTGCCAGTGGTGGTAGCAGCATTACCACACCCAAAACCATTTCATTTGTACAACAAGCTAAGGGACCGGGGACTCATGTATGGGTTCAGGCTTGGTCGGACACTGGTGACGTTGAAAAAGACAGTATCGTAAATTACGTTTATCTTCTTAAAAATCACAAAATGATTAAGTATAGAATTTTTGATCGTTCTGTTACATTAGGCAAAATTAGTTCAATGACTGATGATCAAACTATTAAGCTAGCACGGGATCAGGATAAAAAATATAATACTTCTGGTGCGGTTTCCGTAGTGGAAGATTATATAAATAAAAATAAAGGACATAATTTAGAAAATGATTTTGATGGTGCAGCTGAAAATGTTGTTGACGGTCAAATACGTGTCTATACGAACGCTGACAATACGAAGATTGTTGCGCCATCGGGTCAGGCAAGTTTTTATTCGCCGTATCAATTAAATCCAGACGATGCATATGAGCCCAACCCTGTCATAGATAAAGCACTTATACAGGATATTAAAAATACGCCATATCAGGAACCCAAGGCGCAAACAATTTCTGTAAAGAGTAGAACGGATAATTCAGGAAATAAAATTGTTTCTCAAAATATAAGATATAAATCTATTCAATTATTTGATGGAAAACAGGCTGAATATAATTTATATAAACTTGCATTGAAGAATGAATCTGATTTTCTACAATTGATCAAATTCTCTGAAGCTACTGATTATCAATCGTCAGAATCATTTTTGAAAGAGAACGATGACACTGGTACATTAAATTATAAATTAAAGGGTAGAGAACTCTATCGTACTTTATATAAAGAACATGAAAAAGAATTAGTTAAAAATGTTTTTGGTTATCACTCATACAATGGTGGCATTAGTTTGTACAAGCCATTCGTAAATCAAAGGATTTATAAAACTCGTTATATTGGTTATCACAATAATTCAGGTTATCTAATTACAAAAGCACAAAATGATACTCAAAAAGTATCATTTTCAAAATAGAAAACTAAAATTTTAAAAGACCGCTATTATCATTAATACAATAGCGGTTTTTTGCTATCCGAAAAATATAAGCATAAAAAAATCCCAAGCTGAATATCAGCTTGGGATTTGAGATAATATGTTAATTTGTGAATTCTTCTGCGACATATACTACGCCGTCTGATGTTTGATATACACCGATACCAACTTTATTGAAGCTAGGTAACATTAGATTTGTATAGTGGTTACTTGTTGTATTGCTACCACTCATTTCACCACGGTAGTTATCCATAACTACTTTAGCGTAATGTTCAGGTGTTCTCACTGAGAGTTGATCCCATGGAGTACCAAATAAGTTTTCACCATAGTATGTTGAACTGTTTCCCACTTCAGTAAGAACAGTTTGAGCATTGGTTCCATTTGGACGTGTATGACCAAATTTTCTAGTTGTTTCTTCAACACGAATTGAAGCGGCTTTTGTCAAAGATGAATCTTGGATTAAAGGACTGATTCCTTTGCTTTGGCGTTCGGCATTAATTGATGCGAATACAGCAGATTGAACTTCCGATAAATTAGGTGTTACTGTTTCTGATTGATTTGAATTATTGTATTCCGGATGTGGATCAATGATGGGAGCGTTAGGATCCGTATTTATATTGTAATTAGTATTTGGATCGGTCGTTGGGCCATTAAAGTTATTTCCCATACCAAAATCTTCAATATATGTTGGTGTTGGCAAGGTTTGATTAAATGTCATGTCAGCAGCGTTGGCATATTCATTTGTTGAAACCTGAACAAAAGTAATACCTTGCTTATTTTTGAAAATCTTACCAATTTGCCAAGAAGTTCCTTTACCCAAAGAACGACTAGCCATTGAACTTTGTGGTCTGTCATAAAGAGCTAAACGAGTTTTGGCTGTACCAACTAGCTTGGTAGTAGACTGTTGTGGCTTGAATTTTCCGTTCAAAGACGAGTCTCTGGCACGAAGATATTCGTTTGTAGCAACTTGATACATTTTCTCACCATTGATAGTAAGAATTTTACCAACTCTCCATGGAGTATCTGGTCCAAGAGCACGGTTAGCAATGATGGTTCCATTAGATCTATAAAGACTTGAATATGTTCCTGGATGTGTTGTGGCGACAGTGGCAGCATCTGCATTTGTTTGATTCAATGCAAGTACTCCAGTAGTAGCCATGGCTAGTGCGGCAATGACAGAAGCTGATTTTGTGTTAAATTTCATGATATTTTCTCCCCTAAAATTTTCATCTTATTTACTAAAGCATCTTGATTATACTGCTTTTTATATCCTTATAGAAGTATTTTTATAATATTCCTATGAGAACATGTTACTAAAGGAATATTTGTATAAAGGTACTATTGGAATTTGAAATGTGCTGGCTATTGAAAATCAAACTGACTAGAAAAAGAAACCTCAACCGAATTGGTTGAGGTTTTTTGCTATTCGTTTAAGTCGACAGCACTGAAATAAATATAAGGAGATTCCAGATGTATGGTGATAACACAAGTATTATCAGATAAAATTTTGTAACAATTCCAAACTCTTTCACTAGGGGATGTAACAGTTAAAAACTCGGTTATGTCCCTTAAATAAGGTTTGATTTCTGATTCAGTGAATACAACACGATGATTAAGGTTTAATGACTTTATTTGAGCATCGCTAAGTACAAATCCAGCCTGAATTTCCAAATCCTCCTTAATCTCTTCAGTGATTTTATTAAATTTAATATCTAGTGTCATAATGTATGACCTCCGGTTTTTTATTTTGTTCCGGAAGTTAAAAAAAGACGCCCGTGGCGTCTAGATTTGTTGAACTTTAAAAAGTATGTAAAATTTATCAGGCAGAAGTTATCTTGTAAATTCAAATACGGGGATAATATAATTATCGAAAAGGTAGGGGAACAATATTGGAATTTACGCAAAGCAGTGAATATAAGGTTTTATACGATTATCCACAATCAATATTAAAAACGACTATTGAAGTAATTAATGATTTTGAATTATTTCAACAGTGGGATGAGGATAGTATTCCAAAGTTTTTACGATTATTGGAAGGAACAGCTACTTACAGTGATAATCCAGAAGCAGATGGTGCTTTATTAACTGTATATAATATCGTGAAAGCCTACTTTAATTATTTGATAACCGAAAATGAATTGAATATGTCACGAGAAACATTACAAGGTTTACAAGAATCTTTTGAGAAGAGAAATGAACTTTATGTTGCTCCAAAATTTAGTAGCATGCAAACAGGGCAAAAACCATGGAATTGGCAAGCCACTCATCAAATTGATCAAGAATTGAAATATTTTTATGAATTTGAACCAGAAGTTGTTTATGCCGAAAAGGTTAGAGATTTCAGTATTACAAATGAAGGCTTTATTTTAAGATTTCTACATGATGTTGATGAATACGCTGTAGACAATGGAGTAGAAGAAGATGTACTACCATTTTAGGCAGTAGAGACAGCAGAATAGAGAAGGGCTTCGGCTTTGGATATAGACAGGGGACGAAGCTCCTATGGGTTATTAGTAGCGTTTGATGAAGTGTATATTTGAAAAATCTATTTAAATTGTTTCGATATAAATTGAGGAGGTCAGTAAACATTATGAATAAAGAAAACGTATATGAGGATTTGATTGCATTTCACCCAGGATCATATGATCGATGTAATTGTTACTTGAATCCATCAGATTAAATGGGACAATATGATGCTTATTTAAAAAACTCTGTTTAGTAGCAGAGCTTTTTTAGAATATATAATCTTATCCAAGATAAGGTTTAGGAATGTCACGCTTAATATAATCTTCAGAATACATATCATAAATGACGTTACAGGTTTTCCAATCTTCATTTGGAAAGTACTTTCTTTCAGATAGATGATTTAAGGACTCATCAAGTTCTATTTTGGTAGGACGTTCTAGCTTATAGTCAATGGAAATACCATCTAAATAATAGCCTTTGTGATAGTTGGTTACCCGACCATTGAAGAAAACCTTCTCGCCTACTTTTAAAATGCCTAATTTTTTGAAGCCGGATGTTAAATTGAACCACAGATGATCCGCCACAAGGATTTCTTTATTATCTGAATCAATCAATTTAATGTTTTTTAGTATCATCGTAGGTTTAGCATGATTTCTTTGCCTATCGGCATATTTGTATCCATATTTTGCGAAAGTACCACTGTATCTGTGTCGTTCTTTGTTCCCAATTTTTTTCAATTCTTCTCTCATATGAATTACTCCCCCTACATTTGTATTCTTTATACTAAATTACGAAGATAAATTCATAAGATGCTAGTATTAAAGGGAAAAACTATTTGAAGAGGCAAAAATATGAAAAAGAAGTTGATCCTAATCGGAGGTCCGATGGGAGTGGGCAAGACAATATTGGGTAAATACTTGGTTGAAAAGAAACTAAATAACGCCATATTTCTCGATGGAGACTGGTGTTGGTACATGCATCCTTGGACTTTTAATGAAGAAAATAAGGCAATGGTCCTACGCAATATTCAATTTTTACTCAATTCGTATCTTGCCAATAGTCAATTTGAAACAATTGTGTTCGTTTGGGTTATGCATCAACAAACTATCGTTGACGATATTCTACGTGGTTTGCAAGGTGACTTCGACGTCTATTCTTATTCACTAATTCCATCCGAAAAAGAACTGACCAAACGTTTTGAAAAAGATATCAAACAAGGGGTCCGCTCTCCAGAGGCACTGCCGGGTGCTATTGATCGAATCAAAATGTATCAGGATGTCAATTCAATCAAAATTGATGTCACCAATCGAGAGTACCCTCAAGTATCCGAAGACATTTTGAAGAACTCTAATCTTTAGCTTAAGAATAAATAGCATTTTATTAGTAACTTCAACCGCAAGAATATACAATAGGCTTAACCAAAAAGAACCGGAGGATAGATAAATGTCACGTAAAGTTATTCTATTCATCGCGGAAACCTTAGATGGATATATTGCGGAAGAAAATGGCAACATTGATTATTTGATCAATAATGATTTTATGGCCGGTGATGATAATGATCGTGAATATGCAAAATTAGTTAAACATGTGGATGCAGTGGTCATGGGACGCAAAACTTATGATCAGGTAGCTAATAAATTGTCACCAGATAGTTATCCTTATGATGATTTTGATAATTATATAATGACTCGTCAGCCAATTGATGATGTTGGAAATATGCATTTTGTGGATGGAGATATTATCGACTTGGTTAATGGATTGAAAAAGAGATCATCTTCAAAAGATATCTGGATCATCGGTGGCAGCAGTATCATTGCCCCATTAGTGAACAGTGATTTGATCGATAGTTATCAAATAGGAATCGTCCCCGTTATTTTGGGGAAGGGTATTCCATTATTCTCGGACAAGACAAAGTTTAAAGAATTGAATTTGATATCTGCTAAAAAAGTTAACGGTATCGCCTATCTTGAATATAGTAAGTAAAAAATAAGAGCATCTCTGATTGAATTCAGGGATGCTCTTTTAGTATTCAAAATGATTAAGTTAAAAGTGTACCGATAAGGTAGGTTACGACCATCGTTCCCAACCCAACTAGAAGATTTCGCAAAATACCTTTGATGACATTAGATTTACCCAATCTACTACTGATATAACCTGTGAAAGTTAAAGCAATAATTACAGCAAACATGGTACCTGAAACTTTATATGGATAAGGGATAAAAGTGATTGCCATCAGTGGTAACAACGAACCAATAATGAATGAGAAGAATGATGAGAAGGCTGCTTGCCAAGGACTGAAGTAGTCTTTAAATTCGATATTGAATTTAGATTTTAACGTAGCAGCAAGTGGATCTTGTTCCATTAAACTGGATGATACTTGTTTTGATAATTCTAAACCTAAGCCCTTATTTTCATAGTAACTAGTTAAGGCATTTTCTTCACGGTTAGGGTTTGCAGCAATCATTGCTTCTTGCAATTTAACCATATTTCTCTGTGTATCTCTTTGAGTACTAACTGAGACGTATTCACCGCCACCCATTGATAGGGCACCAGCAAACATGCCAGCTAGTCCAGAAATGAATAGTGTCATTTGACTTTGTTGAGCGCCAGCTACTCCGGTTACGATTCCGGCTACAGAAATAATACCATCGTTAGCTCCCAAAACACCGGCTCGAATTACGTTTAACTTTTCAGATAAACGTAATTTTTTAATTTCCTTCGGTACGATTGAATGCAATAAATAATTAGTCATAATTGGTCTCCTTCGATTAGAGCATCGGAAATTATAATGTCAATGCAAACGTTTAACTAAATATATTATATTTGGACACAGAAATAAAGATAAAATTTCAAAAAGCAAGTAATATGCTCAGTAAAAAAACGAGAAATTGTGCGAATTATTTCACATACAAACATTAGATTAAAGGCATTCTTAGAAGATTGAACGATCTTCCAAAAATGCCTTTTTTAGTAGAAGAAAATTTTGGGGATAAATTTATTTAAAAAGTGACAAGTGTAGTCAGACGGGCTTTCTTCACGTAAACCTGTCCCTAGGGTCAGGGTCTTATTTCAGATTTTGAAACGTTGTTAAATCGGCATTTTCAAAAATTAACTCAAAAAATATTCCCCAAAAATGATTTTTTTAAAAATGATTGTGAAATTTTCTACATGTCAAGCAAAATGCTCTTGCTGACGTAATTATTTCTAAAAAAATAAAATTTTACGTAAAAAGCCCATTCTACGGCCTTTGATGACAGTTAAGTTGTATTTTAAGAAACAATTTAAAATGGAGTGTTGACCTGAACCGTAGGGTTCGTAAATATAATGGCACCATAACAAAAATGCAAACGCTCACAAAGGAGAGATTATCATGAAATATGACGCACTTGGAATGATTGAAACTAAAGGTTTAGTAGGATCTATTGAAGCGGCTGATGCAATGGTGAAGGCAGCCAACGTATCTCTTATCGGTAAAGAATTAGTTGGTGGAGGTTTGGTTACTGTCATGGTTCGTGGTGATGTTGGTGCCGTTAAAGCCGCTACAGATGCTGGTGCCGCAGCTGCTCAAAGAATTGGTGAACTACTATCAGTTCACGTTATCCCTCGTCCACATGCAGAAGTTGAGAACATTTTACCAACTCCAGACAATAAATAAGGAGTAAGTGACCATGGACATAAATAAAGAATCTATCAACGGACGCATTAGTCTAGCAGATACTAAGAAGAATGCGTTAACTAAGAAATTTCATACTACGGGATTAGTTAATGGAGCAATTTCCGGCTTGACCTATGGTGTTTACTCCACATTGGTAATGGTTGCCAGTGGTTACGATCCTTTAGTAAGTGCAGCCGGATTTTTGGCAGCACCTTTTGTCTGTTCAGGACTGAATGATTTTATCGCAGGACTTTGGTTGTTGATCTACAACGCTAAAAAAGGTCGTTTGAAAGAATTAGGCAGAACGCTTAAGACTAAGCCAGGAAAGATGTTGGTTATTGGATTCCTTCTTGGAGGGCCAATTGCTAACGGTGCTTACTTAGTTGGATTAGCCATGGCTGGTGCTTATGCAATTCCGATTTCTGCTACATGTAGTTTGTTTGGAGCCTTGTTCGCTTGGATGTTCTTGAAGCAAAAGCCAACCAAACGTGTTGTTTTAGGTATGGTGCTCTGTGTTCTTGGCGCAATTATTATTAATTTTGTAAAACCCGAAGGGGCACCTAACTTCACACTTGGAATTATCTGTGCTTTGATTGCCGCAGTTTGTTGGGGTCTTGAAGGTGTCTTCTCAAGTTTTGGTGGTGCAATGATTGATACCGACGTTGCTGTTAACTTGAGAGAATTAATTTCAGGTCTAGTTGTTCTAATTCTTATGGTTCCTGCAGTTGGCGCTCTTAAATTACTTGGTGGTACTATTTCAGCCGGAATTCCACTAATTTGGTTAGCCGTAGCTGGATTGAGTGCAGCCGTATCCTTCGTTACTTGGTACAAAGCTAATGCAACTGTTGGATGTGCAATCGGAATGTCACTTAACGTTACTTATGCTTTCTGGGGTGTTCTGTTCTGTGTCTTGTTCTTGGGACAGACTTTAACACCAACAATCGTTATTGGTTCAATTGTTATCGTTTTAGGTGCCATCATCGTTACGATGAATCCTTTAGATCTATTTAAAAAGGGAGGCGTTGAAGAATGAGTTTACCAAGTAGAATGGCTGTTTTGAATTACATGAACAACAACGAAGCCGTTGATGTAAAAACCGTTATGGCAGCTTTGAAGCCGCTTTACGGCAATGAAAAACAGTTTAATGAAGACTTATACATGGAACATTTTATGGCTCTAGAAGCCAACGGGTTAGTGGAATTAGATAGTTATGAACTAGATAAAGACGACAACCTGGTTATGAATTATCGAATCAACGCTGATGGTCGTGATGCTGTTGCAAAATATGTTGATAAAAAGTATAGCAACTAAACTAAGAGGTTGAATTTATGAGATATAAAGGTGATGAAGCATTGGGACTCATAGAAACAGTTGGTTTGGTCCCTGCATTGAAAGCAGCCGATGAAATGTTGAAAGCTGCAGAAGTCGAATTGATTTCATATGAAAACATAGGATCCACTTTAGTTACAGTTATTGTAAAAGGCGATGTTGCCGCGGTTAAATCAGCCGTTGAAGCTGGTGCCAAAGCGGCATCAGAGATCGGCAAACTAACAGCTAGCAATGTAATGCCACGACCAATACCTGGAGTTGGCGACATTGTTTCAGTTCATGATATTGATCAATAACTTAGGAGTAAACAGATATGGAGAATTATAAAGCAATAGGATCAATTGAAACATTTGGTTTGGTGTTTGTTCTACAGGCTGCGGATGCTATGTGTAAAGCAGCAGATGTCGATATTGTCGGATACGAAAATGTTGCTTCAGGATATATTTCTGTAATTGTTCAGGGTGATGTTTCAGCTTGCGAAAGTGCAGTAGCTGCTGGAATTAAAGCCGTAGAGAATATGAATGCGGAAGTTTATAGTTCGGTAGTCATTCCTAGTCCTCATCGCGACCTAACAAAAATAATTGATCGATATGCATTGAATAAACTATTGCCTGAATAATAAGGGAGCAATAATTATGCAATTAATAGACAATGATTTGAAATCGTTACAGGAAGCAAGAATTGTTTCAGAGACAGCTAGGGATTCGTTTGGAATGTTAAAAGGATATGGTCAAGATGAACTGAACCTTACCCTAAAAAAAGTAATCGATGATTTAACTAAGATTTTGCCAGATTTATTAAAAATTGAGTACGCCAATAAATCCATCGGATCATGTGAAGATAAGTTAGATCTATACAATCAGTTCATTGAACTATATAAGAAGAATATCGACAACGAAAAAATTATTGGACCACTTTTATTCAATGATAAGAATCAAATTGAAAAAATGGGAATGCCCTTAGGTCCAGTCGTTACACTCTTACCAATTGAAAATACCGTTTTATATAGTGTTTACGCATTATTGATGGCTATTAAATCAGGAAATACTTTAGTGATGGTTCCACATCCAAAGATGTCATCAATTTCTTCAAAAATATATCCACAGATTCAATTGATCTGTACTAATGCAGGCTTACCTCAAGGGTTTTTAGGATATATGAACAACGTAACTTTCAATGGTGTGAAAGAGTTAACTGCTAGTTCAGAAATAGCCGCTGTGATCAACGTTGGTTGTGCTGAATATTACGATCAGATCAATATTCCAAGCAAACCAGTATTGTACGCAGAGACAGGTTCAACACCGGTTTTCATTCAAAAGACAGCCAATATTGCTAGCGCTTGTTCACAGATTATTAAGAGTAGAGCTTTTGATAATGGTTTAGCTCCAGCCTCAGAACAATTCGTGGTTGCTGAAAGCTCCATTTCTGAAGATGTCAGAACACAATTGACCAACGATGGAGCTTACTTCATGAGTAAAGAAGAAGAAGCTAAGTTGAGACAAACATTGTTCCGTAAGGGTATGGAAGTTAGTGAAGAATACATTGGTAAAAGTGCTAAGTGGATTGCTAATCGATCCGGATTTTCAATTCCCGATGATGCCTTGGTACTAGTATCTGAACAACCTTACATTTTCGAAGATGATCCTTTCGCAGTGAAGTTGAAATGTCCAATCATGGCTTTCTATAAAGAACCAGATTGGCGACATGCGTGTGAAAAGTGTATTCACCTTTTGAAAGAAAAACGTAATGGACACACACTAGTAATTCATTCTAATGATGACAAGATCATCAGAGAATATGCTATTCAAAAACCAGTTGGCAGAATGATCGTCAACGATGCGGCTTATCTAGCAGGTTTAGGTATAGGTTCAAGTTTCCCACTTTCAATGTTCTTAGGCGGACAGACAACTGGTAGAGGTTGCACGGCTGAGAATATCGTGGCTGAAGACTTAACTTATCAACGAATGATCTATTACAACGGTGATTCCAAAATCTCATCTGACAACAACAGCTTTGATGAAGAGGTTTTGAAGAAGTTCCTTAATAAGATTTTAGAAAATTAATTCCACGAGAAGTGAGGGAATAATAACATGGATATTAAAGATTTTTCAGCAAAATTATCTGAAGCTACTAAAGATTTAAGCGATGAAGAACGCCAAGCATTAGTGAAAATGTTTAGTTCAGTTTCAAACGAAGTATCTAAAGATGCTGAAGCAACACCTAGTAAAGTTGTTGTTGAAGATGAAGAAACTGAAATTCCAGACGGAATTACAAGTAGATTGAAAGCCCTAAAGGATAACTACTTGAAACAAGTTCCATCGATCACAACTTATCGTGCACGTGCCATTACTAAGATTGCTAAAGAAAATCCTGGTATGCCAAAGATCATGTTACGTGCTAAATGTTTCAAATATTGTTGTGAAACAGCACCACTAGTTATCCAAGATAACGAATTGATCGTTGGTGCTCCAAATGGTGCTCCTAGAGCCGGTGCTTTCTCTCCTGATATTGCTTGGAGATGGATGGAAGACGAAATCGACACAATCGGTACAAGACCACAAGATCCATTCTACATTTCAGATGAAGACAAGAAGATCATGCGTGAAGAACTTTTCCCATATTGGAAAGGTAAGTCAGTAGATGAATATTGTGAAGATCAATACCGTGAAGCTGGCGTTTGGGAATTATCAGGTGAATCATTCGTATCTGACTGTTCATACCATCAACTAAATGGTGGTGGAGATTCAAATCCTGGTTACGATGTTATCTTAATGAAAAAAGGTATGATCGATATTCAAAATGAGGCTAAAGCTCATCTTGAAAAACTAGATTATGAAAACCCTGATGACATTGACAAGATTTACTTCTACAAGTCAGTTATCGACACAACTGATGGTGTAATGATTTACGCTAAGAGAATGTCAGAATACGCAAAGCAAATGGCTGACAAGGAAACTAATCCTAAGAGAAAAGCTGAATTGCTAAAGATTTCTGAAATTAACGCTAAGGTACCTGCACACAAACCAGATACTTTCTGGGAAGCTATCCAAGCTGTTTGGACAGTTGAATCACTACTTGTTGTTGAAGAGAACCAAACGGGTATGTCAATTGGTCGTGTTGATCAATACATGTACCCAATGTTTAAGCATGATATTGAAAGCGGTAACATGACTAACTATCAAGCCTTCGAACTTGCTGGATGTATGTTGATCAAGATGTCAGAAATGATGTGGATCACAAGTGAAGGTGGATCTAAGTTCTTCGCCGGTTACCAACCATTCGTTAACATGTGTGTCGGTGGTGTGACACGTCAAGGTCTAGATGCAACTAACGATTTGACTTACCTATTAATGGATGCTGTTCGTCACGTTAAGGTTTACCAACCTTCACTAGCTTGCCGTATTCACAGTAAATCACCTCGTGCTTATCTCAAGAAGATCGTTGATGTTGTTAGAGCCGGAATGGGATTCCCAGCATGTCACTTTGATGACACGCACATTAAGATCATGCTTGCTAAAGGTGTCTCCCTTGAAGATGCTCGTGACTACTGTTTGATGGGATGTGTTGAACCACAGAAATCTGGTCGACTATATCAATGGACATCAACAGCTTATACACAATGGCCTATCTGTATCGAACTTGTTCTAAACCATGGTGTTGACCTATGGTACGGCAAGAAAGTTTGTCCAGATATGGGTGATCTATCGAAATTCAAGACATACGAAGAATTCGATGCTGCTGTTAAGGAAGAAATTAAGTACATTACTAAATGGACTGATGTTGCAACTGTTATCTCACAAAGAGTTCACAGAAGCCTAGCACCTAAGCCATTGATGTCAATCATGTACGAAGGTTGTATGGAACATGGTAAAGACGTATCAGCCGGTGGTGCAATGTACAACTACGGACCAGGTGTTGTTTGGTCAGGATTAGCAACATACACAGATTCAATGGCTGCTATCAAGAAGTTAGTCTTTGATGACAAGAAATACACACTTGAAGAATTAAACAAGATTCTTGTTTCTGACTTTGAAGACAACGATCAAGCTCGTAAAGATTGCTTGGACGCTCCTAAGTACGGAAATGATGACGACTACGCTGATTTAATTGCTGCTGACATCATTGCTTACACAGAAGAAGAACACAAGAAGTACAAGACATTGTTCTCAAACTTAAGTCACGGAACATTGTCAATTTCAAACAATACACCATTTGGTCAAATGACAGGTGCTTCTGCTAATGGTAGAAAAGCTTGGACTCCATTATCAGATGGTATCAGTCCTACACAAGGTGCCGATTACAAAGGACCTACAGCTATTATCAAGTCTGTTTCTAAGATGTCTAACGACTCAATGAACATTGGTATGGTTCACAACTTCAAGATCATGTCTAGCTTACTAGATACTGCTGAAGGTGAAGAAAGTTTGATCATGTTATTGAGAACAGCATGTGCTTTAGGAAATGGACAAATGCAATTCAACTATCTAGACAATAAGACATTGATCGATGCGCAAAAACATCCTGAACAATATCGTGACTTGATCGTTCGTGTTGCTGGTTATAGTGCCTTCTTCGTTGAATTATGTAAGGATGTTCAAGACGAAATTATCAGTCGTACAGTTCTTACTCACTTTTAATTAACAATCAGGAGATGAAAACAATGGACGCAAAGGTAGACGATGGCATTGAACGTCAAGCGATGATTTTCAATGTTCAGAAATATAGTTTATACGATGGACCTGGTATAAGAACCATTGTATTCATGAAGGGTTGCCCATTGAGATGTAGATGGTGCGCTAATCCTGAAGGTATGAACAGAAAATACGAAGTTATGTACAAAGAAAGTTTATGTAGTGATTGTATGGCCTGTGTTGAAGCCTGTCCTCGCGGAATCCACTACATAGATGAAAATGGTCAACATCGTGTTAGACGTGATATTTCTTGTATTGGTTGTCACAAATGTGAAGAAGTTTGTCCAATGAATGCACTCCATATTACCGGAGCTATTAAAACCATACCTGAATTAATGAAAGTTATTCATGAAGATGATGCCTTCTATCAACAATCAGGCGGCGGCGTAACCTTGAGTGGCGGTGAATGTACTTCTCAACCAGATGCTGCATTAGCTTTATTGAAAGCTTGCAAGGCAGACGGTATCAATACAGCCATTGAAACTTGTGGACACAGTCGCATGAATAAATTGATGGAAATGGCAGATTACATTGATTTGTTCTTATATGACATGAAACACATGGATCCAGTAAGACACAACGAATTAACAGGAATCAGTAATGAAAGAATCTTAGCTAATTTGAAAGAACTTTTCGAACGTGGATATCAAGTTAAAATCAGAATGCCAATGCTTAAAGGTGTTAATGATAGTGAAAAAGAAATTCATCAAATCATTGATTTCCTAATGCCATATCGTGATTACCCTAACTTCCAAGGTATTAATTTACTACCATATCATAAGCTCGGAGTTAACAAGTACGGACAACTAGGAATCGATTATCCAGTCAAAGGTGATCCAAGTTTATCCGATGCTGATTTGGACCGTATCGAAGGTTGGATCAAAGAATACGATTTTCCTGTAAAAGTTATAAGACATTAATACCAAATGAAAGGAGGGAATCATATGACTGAATTCAGTATGAAAACAGAAATAATTAGTGGAAACAATTCGATCAGCGAACTTTCCAATATGCCTATCAAGAACGCCTTGGTTGTCTGTGATCCATTCATGGTCAAGTCCGGCAAGGTTTCAGCAGTTACTGATGCTTTAGATAAATTAGATGTTAAATATGACATCTTCTCTGAAGTAGTTCCTGATCCTTCTATCGATGTAGTTTCAGGCGGGTTATTCAAAGGAATAGCATTGAAACCTGATACGATCATTGCTTTAGGCGGCGGTTCAGCAATGGACACAGCCAAGGTAATCAAGCATCTGATGGACAATATCGACATCAAGTTGATCTGTATACCTAGTACCAGTGGAACTGGTAGTGAAGTTACATCCTTTGCAGTTATCTCAGACCCAAGTGTCAATGGTAAATATGCTTTGGTAGATGAAGATATGATTCCAGATATTGCCATATTAGATCCAAGTTTGACTATGAGTGTTCCTGCAACAATCACAGCCGACACGGGGATGGACGTTATCACCCATGACTTGGAGGCTTATGTATCACTGAATAGCACTAGTTTTACTGATGCTTTAGCTGAAAAATCCATTCGAATCGTTTGGAACGAGTTACCAAAAGTTGTTAAGAATGGTAAAGATGTAGAAGCTAGAAAAGATATTCACGACGCATCTTGTATGGCTGGTATGGCCTTCAGTGGAGCTTCATTAGGAATTTGTCACAGTTTGGCTCATGCCTTAGGTGGTAGATTCCACAAGGCTCACGGAAGATTGAACGCAATGTTGTTGCCATATGTCATTCAATATAATTCAGGAATTGATGGATCAAAAGAGACAGAAGCGTTACATCGTTATGCAGAAATTGCTCGAGTATTGAATATTTCATCATATACAGATAGATCCACTGTTAATTTATTGATCGGCAACTTGAAGAGATTAACTGATCAAGTTTCAATTCCAAAGACAATTTCTCAATTAGGAATTGATGTTGATGAATACAAAAAAGCAGTTCCGGACATGGCTAAAGCAGCACTAAAAGATAGATGTACAGTAACTAATCCTGTTGTTCCTACACAAGAAGACTTAGAAAATATATATCTTAAGTTAGTTAAAGGAAGCTAAAGATATGTTTATTACGGAAAGAGAATTGCAGGGTCTCTACCATAAAGCAGAATTTTCAGAATATCTGATTTCTAAGAACGACAGATTAACACCTGAAGCTAAGAGTTTTTTAACAGGTAAAGGAATAAAAATAATCGAAAAAGATCATTCGAAAGATGTCCATAAGACGTCAATCACAGACAGCCAAGATGTTGCTAATGAACTTTTAAAGTTAGATCTACAGGCTGCCATCGTTGAAGCTTATGAAATAGATGTCAAATTAGGCAACAGTCTTTATGAAACATACGAGTTGCTTGATCAAGAAATGCCACCAAATTTACATATATATTCATGTGACGCAAGTGAAGTACTTAGTAAACCTATAACAAAAGAAACGTTAAGAAACCCTAAGTATAAAGTGATTATTTTACTTAAGAAGTGTTTATCAAGGATATGTGAGATTCAGTTAGATTCAAGAGATCAATTGAATTTAGTAAAGGTTGAGCTGGTAGATCAGATTCGTAAACTAATGGAGGATTAATTATGGGTGAAAGTATGCAGGCTTGTAACGATTTAGTTTCAAAATTTGAAGCCGTTGTTGCCAATCCAGTAATTGATAAAAGTGAAATATATTACACAGGTGTCGATCTAGGAACCGCTTGTGTAGTTCTAGTAGTTATGAATTCTGAATATGAACCAGTTGCAGGTGCATATGAATATTCAGACGTGGTAAAAGATGGAATGATCGTTGATTATTTCGGAGCTATTACTTTAGTGAAAAAGCTGAAAAAGAAATTAGAAGATCTGCTTGATACAGAACTTGTTTATTCTTCCGCAGCCATTCCACCGGACACAGAGTCCCTGGATGGCGGAGCAATCAAAAATGTAATACAGGGTGCAGGATTTGAAATTACATCTATCTTAGATGAGCCAACAGCTGCTAATAATGTTTTGAACATTAAAAATGGCGCCATTGTAGATATCGGTGGTGGAACAACCGGAATTTCCATTTTAAACAATGGCAAGGTTGTCAAAGTATCCGACGAAGCTACTGGGGGGACCCACTTAACTTTAACAATTGCCGGAGCGATGAATACCTCGATTGACGACGCTGAACTGTATAAGAGAAATAAAGATCATCACAAAGAGCTCTTACCAATTTTGAAACCAGTCATCGAAAAGATTTCAACCATCATAACGACACAAGTTGCCGGATATGATGTGAAAGATCTGTACTTAGTAGGTGGAACGGCTTGCTTAGGCGGTATTGAAAAGATTATTGAAAAGAAAACTGGAATAACAACACATAAACCAACGAACCCAATGTTTGTTACCCCGTTAGGAATTGCCAAAAGTTGTACAAATATAATCATAGATTAGGAGGCAGTAGATATGGATTGTAGAATTATCAAGTCACCTAGTGAAGGAACCATGGCGATCTTAAATCGTCGTAAAGGTTCTGGAATTAGGGATCAAATCGAAAATATCGATGCAGTCGGTTTGGTTCAAGGAAGATTGATCGAAATGGTTGTAGCCTCAGATATCGCTGAAAAAGCTGTCGGTGTAACTACAGAAGACATCAGGGGTAGCTGTCCTCAAAATATGATTATGCTTGCCATCTTTGGTGATACTGCCTCCGTCACTTCAGCAATCGAAGAGATCAAGAAAACGTGGGAAACTGAACAATGGTAATAGCTAAATTAATAGATAATGTCTGGGCAACCAGAAAAGCTGATAATATGAACGGCTTAAAATTAATGTTGGCAGAGATCACGGGTGGTAGAAAGAATGGAGAACAAATCGTAGTTTGTGATGTAATTGGTGCCGGTATTGGCGACAGAGTCATCATAGCTAGTGGCACTGCAGCCAGACAGGCGTTAGGGGACAATACCATACCAATAGATTCAGCTGTGATTGGAATCATCGATGATAGCTGTAAACCAGTTTAGTGGGGGTGTTGGCAAATGAAAAAAGCATTATGTGCAAGCACCATTGAAAACGCTTACTCTGATGGTCAAACCAACATTGAGATTGATCAAGATACGATCATCACACCTTTAGCCCAAGACTTAATTGAAGAGTATGGCCTAAACGTCAAAGTTGTTAAATCAGAAGAGAAAAAAGATGCGAGTTCTAAAAATATTTCCGAAGAATTGATCATGTCAATCATTAAAAAGATTTTGAAAGATTCTTTGAATAATCGATATGTTATGAGACTCGATTCTAATGGATTGAAAGTCATTGATGGAAGCAGTATTCATTTTACTGATATTCCTAACTGTACTGATGGTGGTTCTGGTAAATATTGCAGTATATCTTACGGAAATTCTAATAAATCAAAGTTTGGCTTAGCCAGACTGAATCATACTGAACTAACTAAAACCATTGGAAATGACACCTATCTATACATATCCAAAGGAGCATTAGATATCTCCATTGATGAGAATTCGTGTGTATCAAAAGAAGGCGACATCATCTTTATTCCTAAAGATGCCAATGTCACGGTCAAAGCCTTTAAAGATGTCGAACTTGTTTATTCTTTAACTGAATAATTCATAAAAATTAATGGAGGTAATTATGCAAGCATTAGGGTTAATAGAAACCAATGGACTGATCGCCGCTATTGAATCCAGTGATGTCATGTTAAAAACTGCTGAAGTTGACTTGGTATCAAGAGAATTCGTCGGTGGCGGATTAGTAACAGTATCAGTTGTCGGGGATGTCGGAGCTGTAAAAACAGCCGTTGACGCTGGAGCTAGTGCAGTCGAACAATTAGGAGATTTCCTAGTATCCAAACACGTCATTGCCAGACCTGATCCAGAGATCGAACCACTTTTGGACGATCCCAAAACTAAAAAGGTTCCAGAAGAAGTTGCTGAAGAAGTAGTTGAAGCTGAGCCAGTCGTTGAAGGTGTGGAAGAAACACCCGTACCAGAAGCACCATTGGCAGCAGATGAACCAAAGGCAAAACCAATTGGTTTTAAACCAGAGGAATTGGAACCAAAACGAATCGCTGAATTAAGAAAAATAGTAAAAACTAAAACGAACTTGAACATATCAGATGCCGATTTACAAAAGATGAGTAAGAAGCAGATTATTACTGAAATATTGAATTCTGATAAGGAAGGTTAGTAATTATATAGGAGAGCGAACATGGAGAATTTTGATAAAGATTTAAGATCAATTCAAGAAGCCAGAGACCTTGCCAGAGCGGGCCATCAAGCCGCAGTTGATATTTCAACTTTTAGTCAAGAACAAATCGATGCCATTCTAAAGGCAATGAGCATTGCTGGAGAGAAACATGCTGTTGAGTTAGCACAATTAGCAGTTAAAGATACTGGATTTGGTAATGTTGCCGACAAGACTTACAAGAATCATGCCGCAGCAACTCTGTTATACGAACAAATCAAAGACGAAAAAACAGTCGGAATTATCAGTAAGGATACTGAAATGAAGACTATGGATGTTGCAGAACCAGTTGGTTTGGTAATGGGAATCGTGCCATCAACTAACCCAACATCAACCGTTATTTTCAAGTCAATGATTGCTTTGAAAGCTAGAAACGCTATCGTCTTTGCCCCACATCCAGCTGCTGCTACATGTACTTTTAGAGCTGCAGAAATCATGAATGAAGCTGCTAAGTCAGCTGGAGCACCTGACAATATCATTACTTGTGTTTCAAATTCAACAATGGGATCAACTAATGAGTTGATGCATGCTAAAGAAGTTAAGCTAATCATTGCTACAGGTGGCCCAGGAATGGTTAAGGCAGCCTATAGTTCAGGGAAACCTGCTATTGGGGTTGGAGCTGGTAATTCTCCTTCCTATATTGAACGCAGTGCCGATGTAAAAGAAGCCGTTTCACAAATCATCGCAAGTAAATCATTTGATTACGGAACAATTTGTGCATCAGAACAATCAATCATTTGTGAAAAATGCAATGAAGGCGAAGTTGTCAGTGAACTTAAGAAACAAGGCGGCTACTTCATGAACGAAGCTGAAACAGATGCTGTCTGCAAGCTATTGTTCAAGAATGGTGGACATGCCATGGATGCTAAATTCGTTGGTAGATCACCACAAGTTATTTCTAAAGCTGCCGGATTTGAAGTTCCAGCTGATGCCAAGATCTTGATCGGTAGACAAGCTGGCGTTGGTGAAGGAAATCCACTTTCATACGAGAAACTAACTACAGTGTTGGCATTCTATGTCGTAGAAGACTGGCAAGAAGCATGTAAATTGAGTATCGAACTTCTTCAAAACGGAATCGGACATACAATGAACCTTCACACTAACCGTGAAGATATCGTTTTGAAATTTGCTGCTAAACCAGCATCAAGAATCCTTGTAAATACTGGTGGTAGCCAAGGTGGTACAGGTATCAGTACTGGCTTACCAATTTCCTTCACATTAGGTTGTGGAACATGCGGTGGTAGTTCTGTTTCAGAGAATGTTAGTCCTAAACACTTACTTAACATCAAGAAAGTAGCCTTTGGCTTGAAAGATATTACAACTTTGGTTGAAGACGACAAGAGCTTCAATCATCCAGAGCTCAAGGATGTTGTTAAGGAATGTGTCAACAAAACTCAATGTGACAGTAACAGTTCATTAGAACATGTAACAAAAGATATGTCAGATAAAGAACTTAAAGTACTAACTGAACTAGTTAGAAAAACATTATCTGAAATGAATGCGTAGGTGTTAACATGGAAGACTATGAAGAAATATTAGGTAAATTGGTCGAGAAATTATCTGGACCAAACGTCTCCGAAGACGTAATTGCAGAAGTTGCTAAAAAAGCTACAGCAAATACAACAACAGATGAAAAGACAATTCCAGTTGGGGTATCTAACCGTCATATTCATTTATCCCAAACAGATTTGGACAAATTATTTGGCAAAGGTTATCAATTGACTCCTTTAAAGGATCTATCACAACCTAGTCAATACGCTAGCAAGGAAACAGTTATCATCTGTGGTCCTAAAGGTTCAATCAGTAAAGTGAGAATTCTTGGACCAGTAAGAAGCAGGACTCAAGTTGAAGTTCTAAGAGGCGATACCTTTAAATTAGGTATCAAAGCTCCACTTAGAATTTCAGGTGACTTACTTAATTCAGGACAAGTTACCGTTGTTGGTCCTAAGGGATCAGTTGAACTAGAAGAAGGCGTTATTGTAGCGCAACGTCACATCCATATGTTGCCAAGTGATGCCGACAGATTTGGCGTTAAGAATGGCGATATCGTTACTATCGTTATCGAAGGCGACCGTGGTGGAGAACTTAACAATGTGGCCATCAGAGCTAACGATAAGTCTGGCTTAGAGTGTCACATTGATACTGAAGAAGCCAATGCTCTAGGGATGAATTCTAAAACTAGGATTCGTATTAAATAAACGAAAATTTGGAGGAAATTATAATGAAATCTGATGCATTAGGAATGATCGAAACAAAAGGACTAGTAGGTTCAATTGAAGCAGCCGATGCTATGGTAAAGGCAGCTAATGTTACTTTAGTAGGTAAAGAATTTGTAGGTGGCGGAATTGTCACAGTTATGGTTAGAGGCGATGTTGGTGCCGTTAAAGCTGCTACAGATGCTGGTGCCGCAGCAGCACAAAGAATTGGTGAATTGCTATCAGTTCACGTAATTCCTCGTCCACACGCAGAAGTAGAAAACATTCTACCAAAGACAACAACTACAGCTGAATAAGAAATAGTATAGATAGTCAATTTTTTATCAAGTTACAACTCCATATTCACACTCCATATAATAATTAGAGCTGAACTAGCACATTCAACTCTTAAATAAAAAAACCAGCAACTCGGATTAGAGTTACTGGTTTTTGTTTATATATTGCGTTATAAATTAGTTTTTAACAATGGGAATCAGTATTTCAGTGACAAACATGTTGACGTCAGTAGTGGTCCAATAATCAACTACGAATCTTTCATAGACATTAGGTCCGCAGCTATAGCCATTTTCTTTGGCCCAAGATTCCATATCGGCGTATTTCTTATACATTTGAGCGTGGTCACCAATAT
This sequence comes from Companilactobacillus sp. HBUAS56275, assembly GCF_036913655.1. Taxonomy (NCBI): domain Bacteria; kingdom Bacillati; phylum Bacillota; class Bacilli; order Lactobacillales; family Lactobacillaceae; genus Companilactobacillus; species Companilactobacillus sp. HBUAS56275. Next base: position 154,983 of record NZ_JAYKKK010000004.1, on the reverse strand, counting down.
AATAAGAAGAAATAAACGTTTTACCACCAATATTTTCTAACGGTAGGTTACTGTCATTATTTCTAACAGGTTTTTGCATGATAGTGACACGGTTAGCCAATTCCATGGATTTCTTCTGACAATCATCAAAGGCTAAAATCACCGGACCGGTTATTTCGGCATTATTTTCTTCCAAGTATCTGATCCAGGGGACATTGATGACCGATTCTTTGTAGTCATAATCGAAATCCTGATTTAAAAAGAAATACTGAGCTGGCTGAATGTACTTAATATTGATCGATTCAAATTTGTTATTGGTCACATTCATGCCTTCGTGAATCAACTCCAACCAATCCATCAGTGCCTGGCGAGAGTTTTGAATTCTTTTTTCCTCATCTTCTAAGAATGAAATTTGATTTAAAAAGTTTCTTTCATGAAATAAACAACTGCCATTATCGCCAACGCCATTCATATCCTGCAACTTAAATCCCATCTGTTTATAGTATTTTAGGATTGGCATTAACTGAATAGTAGAATCACTATAATATCGATAACCGTTAGATGGACAAATATAATCCGGTTTGAGAATTCCTAGTTCTTCGTAGAAAATTAAAGTCTTACGGGAAACTTTGCATATTTTTGCTGTTTCGCCTATGGTATGCAAATTTTTTGAATTAACCATATTAGCCTCCATGATAATTACCGTTCATAAGTGTATTATATAACAGTAATGGTGCAAGCGCTTGCATCGTTTCAAGATAAATTATTTTTAGACCGAATATGTAATGAATAGTGACTAATTTAATTTTGAAAAATGATCTTAATTTTTGGCATATAAAAAATATGATATTAGTCTCGATTCCTTGTTCTTCTTTGTTTAGCGTTGCTGTAAAATGATAAATAAAAGATGGTATAGAGTCGATTTCGGTGAGTATGCAAAGCAAAAAGTGATTGCCAATGTTTATAAATAATGTCTTTAAATCACTCAAAAGTGCATTAAATCACGAACTAACGACGCAGAGGAATCATTTTCAAAGTTTATGAACTGATTACTATCGGAATGGGAGAATAAAAATGGCGGAATTGTTAATAAAAGAACTTCATGTTGAAGTTCAAGATGAAGAGAATAAAACAAGTAAGGAAATTCTCAAGGGTGTTAACTTAACGATGAAGACTGGTGAGATCCATGCCATCATGGGACCTAATGGAACGGGTAAATCAACTTTGTCTCAAACCATCATGGGCCAAAAAAATTATCATGTGACTCACGGCGATATTCTGTTAGATGGTCAGAGTATCTTGGATATGCCAGTTGATGAACGTGCTCGTAAAGGCTTATTTTTAGCAATGCAATATCCAGCTGAAATTCAAGGTGTCACAAACGCTGAATTCTTACGTGCCGCAATTAATGCTAGACGACCTGAAAATGACAAGATTTCTGTTATGGATTTCATTAAAGAACTCGATAAAAATCTGGAATTATTAGATATGAGTGAAGCCATGACTGAACGTTATTTGAATGAAGGCTTCTCTGGTGGCGAAAAGAAACGTAATGAAATTTTACAATTGTTGATGATCAAACCTAGTTTTGCTCTATTAGATGAAATCGATTCAGGACTTGATATTGATGCACTTAAAGTTGTTTCCAAAGGTGTCAACTCCATGCGTGGCGATAACTTTGGCGCTTTGATCATTACTCATTATCAAAGATTATTGAATTATATTAAACCGGATGTTGTTCATATTATGATGGACGGAAGAATCGTCAAGACTGGTGACGCTCAACTAGCTCAAAAACTGGAAGATGAGGGTTATGCAGGCTTGCGTGATGAATTAGGACTTGATGTGAATCTGATTGACGACTAAGGGGATATTATGACACTAGAAAAATTTGCGATGACAACAGATGAACCAACGTGGTTCACTCAAAAAAGGCAAACAGCTTTCGATTTAATTGATAAGTTGCCCTTGCCACAAATGCAACGCTTTAATTTTCGTAGTTGGCAATTGACTCCAGCAACTGAGACGATTATTAAGACCGATGTGCCAACAACTTACGACGATTATGTTTTAATGGATATCTTCGATGCGATGACAGCGTATCCAGAAATGATCAAAAAGTATTTTATGAACAAAGTTATAAAATATGACGAAAACAAATTGACAGCTTATCATACAGCTTTCATGAATCAAGGTATTTTCCTATATGTTCCTGAAAATACTGTGGTCCAAAAACCAATCGAGATCGAATTGAAACAAGATTCCAATCAACCATTTGTTTCGCATATTTTGATTGTCGCCGGTGAAAATTCGAAGTTTTCTTTCATTCAAAAGACAACAACTGATGGTGACGTTGAAAGTGTTGCTAACTGCGTGGTTGAAGTAATGGCAATGCCTAACAGCGAAGTGAAATATGCCGCCGTCGACGAATTGGGTGAAAATGTTACTTCTTATTTAAGCCGTCGAGCTTATGTCGACCAAAATGCTTATGTTGATTGGTCGATTGGTTTGATGAATTCCGGTAATACTGTGGCTGATTTTGATACTGATTTGTTTGGCGAAGGCGCCCATTCAGAAATTAAAGTCGTTGATATTACTTCAGGCGACCAACAAGAAGGCGTCAATACAAGAGTAACTAACTATGGAAAGCATTCGATCGGTAACATCAATCAACGTGGGGTTATTATGGATCGTTCCCGTCTGATCTTTAACGGAATTGGCCACATTATCAAAGGTGCTTCCGGTGCCAATGCTGAACAACAAAACCGTGTCATGATGATGTCGAGTGAGGCTCATGGTGATGCTAATCCAATCTTGTTGATTGATGAAAATGATGTTTTAGCCGGACATGCGGCAAGTGTTGGTCAGGTTGATCAGAAACAACTGTACTATTTAATGAGTCGTGGAATTGACCGCCAAACAGCTCAACGAATGGTTATTCGAGGATTCTTAGGTGACGTATTAGTCTCGATTCCTTCCAAAGCTATCCGTGAAGAACTAATTCAAACGATTGAGAGGAAACTAGCCGATGGACAAACAGTTGTTACAAATTCGTGAGGATTTTCCAATTCTCAATCAAAAAGTAAATGATGAACCATTGGTTTATTTAGATAACGCGGCAACAAGTCAAAAGCCTAATCAAGTTATCGATGAAGTAGTCCGTTATTATAAGAATGATAATGCTAATACTCGTCGTGGGGTTCACACTTTGGGCGAGAGGGCTACGGAAGAATTCGAAGCTGCTCGTCAAAAGGTTCAAAAGTTCATTAATGCCAAAGAAAGTCGTGAGATCATTTTCACTAAGGGTGCGACAGATAGTTTGAACTTGATTGCTAGCACTTACGGTGAGGACAATATCGAAGCTGGCGATGAAATTGTTATTTCAATTATGGAACATCACAGCAATTTGATTCCTTGGCAACAATTAGCTAATCGTAAAAAAGCTGTGTTGAAATATATTGGATTAACAGCTGACGGTCAATTAGATATGAACGACGCTAAAAAGCAAATTACTGATAAAACAAAGATTGTGTCTATCGCCCATGCTAGCAACGTTCTTGGTGTTACTAACGATATTAAACAACTGGCTAAAATTGCTCACGCACATAACGCTATTATGGTAGCTGATGGTGCTCAAGCTGTTCCGCATATGCCAGTCGATGTGCAAGATTTGAATGTTGATTTCTATGCTTTTTCTGGACACAAGATGATGGGACCCATGGGAATCGGTGTTTTATACGGGAAGGCTGATTTGTTAAAAGCCATGTCGCCTTATCAATATGGTGGCGAAATGATTGATTTTGTGGAAAAGTATCAGAGTACTTGGACTGATATTCCATGGAAGTTTGAAGCAGGTACCCAAAATGTTTCCGGTGCCGTTGGTTTGGGAAAAGCAATTGATTACTTGAGTGAGATTGGTATGGCAAACGTTGAAAGCTATGAAAAAGAGCTAGTTTCGTATGTTTTACCAAAATTGCTTGAAATTGATGGCATAACTGTTTATGGTCCACACGATGTTGATCTTCACAGTGGCGTAATTTCCTTTAATCTTACAGGTTTACATCCACATGATGTTGCCACAGCTTTAGATATGGACGGCGTAGCGATTCGAGCAGGCCATCATTGTGCCCAACCATTGATGAAATATTTAGGATTAGTAGCCACAGCTCGAGCTAGTTTTTATATTTACAATAATAAGCAGGATGCTGACGAATTGATTCAAGCAATCTGTGACACAAAGGAGTTCTTCAAAGTATGAGTTTAAATGGTTTGAACAGTTTGTATCGTGAAGTTATCTTGGATCATTCTGAACATCCACATCATAAACAAAGTTTGTCCGCTGCGACTAACAAGATTACTTTGAAAAATCCGACTTGTGGCGATGTGATCAATTTAGAAGTAAAAATAGACGATGATAAGATAACCGATATTGGTTTCACAGGCGAAGGTTGTACGATCAGTCAGTCTTCAGCCAGTATGATGACCGATGCGGTATTAAATAAAACAACAACCGAGAGTTTGGAAATGGCACATATTTTTTCAGATATGGTCATGGGTAAAAAACACTCTCAAAGTGATTTAGATAAGTTAGGCGATGCTGCAATTTTATCCAGTATCATGCAGTTTCCCGCTAGAATTAAATGTGCCACATTATGTTGGTGGGCATTGAGAAAGTCGTTAGGAGATGAAGACGATGATTGATTTAAATGATTCAGATTACGAATACGGTTTTCATGATGACATCAAACCAAAGTATTCGACAGGACGTGGCTTAACCGAAGAAACCGTCAGAGAGATCTCAGCTGAAAAAAATGAGCCACAGTGGATGTTGGATTACCGTCTGAAATCCTATGAGGCCTACAAGAAGTTGCCAATGCCAGCATACGGCCCAGATCTTTCGAAACTTGATTTGAAAAATATGCTTTACTATCAAAAAATGACGGATAGAAAGTATCGTGATTGGGAAGATGTTCCCGATAAAATGAAGGAGACCTTTGATCGTTTAGGTGTCCCCGAAGCGGAAAGAAAATATTTAGGCGGTTCATCTGCTCAGTACGAATCTGAAGTGGTTTATCACAACATGCGTGAAGAATTTGCTAAATTAGGAATTATCTTTACGGATACTGATACAGCTTTAAAAGAATATCCTGAATTATTCAAGAAGTGGTTTGGCAAGTTAGTTAAACCAACTGATAATAAATTTGCAGCTTTGAACGGTGCCGTTTGGTCTGGTGGGTCATTTATTTACGTACCAAAGGGTGTTAGAACGGATATTCCAATTCAATCTTACTTCCGTTTGAACTCTGAAAACTCTGGTCAATTCGAAAGAACTTTGATCATTGTCGATGAGGGAGCCAAAGTTGATTATGTTGAAGGCTGTACAGCACCAAATTATTCATCCGACAGTTTACATGCGGCTGTAGTTGAGGTTAACGTCCAAAGAGACGCTTATTGCCGCTACACTACGATTCAAAATTGGTCAGATAATGTTTATAGTTTGGAAACAAAACGTGCCGCTGCCGAAGAGAATGCCACAATGGAGTGGGTCGACGGTAACCTTGGTTCGAAAGTTACAATGAAGTATCCAAGTGTTTACTTAAATGGTGAGAATGCTCGTGGAACGATGCTATCAATTGCGGTCGCAAGTAATGGTATTCATCAAGATTCAGGTGCCAGAATGATTCACAACGCCAAGAATACTTCCAGTTCAATTGTTTCTAAGTCGATTGCCAAAACCGGTGGTTCAGTTGATTATCGTGGAACCGTTCGTTTTGGTAAACACTCTGATGGATCAAAAGCCCACGTTGAATGTGACACAATTATTATGGATGATCAGTCATCATCTGATACAATACCTTATAATGAAATTGATAACGCTAACGTTTCAATGGAACACGAAGCTCGAGTTTCTAAGATTTCAGAAGAGCAACTCTATTACCTAATGAGTCGTGGAATTTCAGAAGAAAAGGCCACAGAAATGATTGTTATGGGATTTGTGGAGCCATTTACTAAAAAACTCCCAATGGAATACGCCGTCGAATTAAACCGTTTGATCAGTTTTGAGATGGAAGGTTCAATTGGTTAAAGGATAAGATTATGACAGAAAAAAAGGATCTAATCATGGAGGCCTTGGAGGATGTGATCGATCCGGAATTAGGGATCGACATTGTTAATTTAGGTTTGATCTATGGTGTAAATGTTGAAAATGGGAAAAAGGCTACAGTTACAATGACTTTGACTACTATGGGATGTCCTTTGAGTGATATGTTGCATGATTCGATTGTGGAAGCTGCTGAGTCGGTTGATGGGATTGATGAGTGTGAGGTTGAGTTGGTTTGGTATCCAACTTGGGATATTTCACGAATGAGTCGTTATGCTCGTATTTCACTTGGGATATTTAATTAGGATATAAATATAAATATAGATATAACCATTGATAGTAACTGAATTTGCTTAGGATGCCGTCGGTAGTGAAATCTCTGTGGACCTCTGGAACGTGGTGGACACGACTTGGAGCTAATAATTTTACACTTCGTGCAAAATCATGGATCTCCAAGCTCGGTCTTCTGGTAACCTTGCTTCGCAAGCTAACCAGAATTTCACCACTTAGGGTCCACAGAGATTTCGCTACCGACTGGGTGTTGTTCTTTTGTTTGGAATAATTAAATCTGCGGTGGAATTTGGTTCTATTAATTGAATTTTGAAACATAATATTAAAATAAAGCAGCATCTATTAGGAATTTGCTTATGTATAAAATTACGTAAACAAATCTAGAATAGATACTGCTTTTTTTGTTTGAAATTGTTTATGAATCTAAAAAAGTATATTGACTGTATCGTTCAATAGAAGAGAACATACTGTTTACATATTTAGGTTTAGATATATTTTAAAAATCTAGGGCGGAAAAATCTAAATTGAACAAGTATTTAACCCGGAGCAACAAGCCCGATTGGTCTCAGCCGTGAAATTACTTGGTGGGTTTCCCGGTTCTTCAAAAAGTTTGGTTAAAATACATATTAACGAAATAACTTTAATTCACTACTGTCTTACTATCTAATATTTAAAAACGTACAAACAATAGAAACACTCTTTAGTCCGGAGCAAAAATTGGGAATGTGTTCAGCTATGAGATCATTGTTACCGGCTGTGCCGGTTACAATGAGGCCGACTTCGAAGATCCATTATTTTGCACGAAGTGTAAAATAATTAGCTCCGAATCGCGCCCATAGCGTTCCAACAGCATTCCCAATTTTTGTGGAGGACGGCATATTTCCTCCACACCATCTTTTGACCACAACTAAAAAATTTTAAAGACAAGCCACAATGAATGCGCTATCATGAAATTATATAGTGAAGAATTTATCAAAATATCTTAGTTAAAAGTGGGTGACATTTTGAATATTGCCTTAATCGTAACTATCATACTTGTCATGGGCGTTATCTTTGTTAATGGTTGGACTGACGCTCCAAACGCTATTGCCACGGCTGTTTCTACACGGGTTTTGCGGCCGAATGTTGCTATTGGTATGGCGGTTGTAATGAATTTTTTAGGTGCCTTAGTAATGACTTTCTTTAACGCTCAAGTTGCGGAAACTATCAGTAATATTGTTAGTTTCGATGGCGCGGGGAATACTAGTCAGATTGCTTTGGCGGCTTCGTTATTCGCTATTGTCAGTTGGTCAGTTTTGGCCTGGTGGTTTGGGATTCCTACTAGTGAGTCACATGCCTTGATTGCTGGCCTAACAGGAGCTGCTATGGCATTGGGTGGTTTGAATGCGGTCAATGCTACTGAATGGTGGAAAGTCTTGATTGGACTGGTTATATCGACTGTCTTTGGTTTAGGTGCCGGCTATCTGATTACTAAATTGATCATCTATCTTTGTCGTGGTCTGAATCGAATTTTTGCCAATAAATTATTTACTGTCGGTCAGGCTTTAAGTGCGATGGCGATGGCTTTTTTGCATGGGGCTCAGGATGGTCAAAAATTTATGGGTGTCTTCATGTTGACACTCTATTACAACAATTTGGTCGATAAGACCGGCAATGGCTTCGATATTCCTATTTGGGTAATGTTGCTGTGTTCGGTGACGATGGGAGTGGGAACTTCGATCGGTGGTCGTCGGATTATCAAATCAGTTGGGATGGATATGGCGAAGTTGGAGAAATATCAAGGCTTCTCAGCTGATCTTGGTGCGGCCATCACATTATTTATGTGTTCCTTGTTTGGGATTCCCGTTTCAACGACGCATACTAAAACTACCGCCATAATGGGTGCCGGCGCCGCAAAAAGATTGTCATCCGTTGACTGGAGTATTGTGAAAGAAATGGTATTGGCGTGGGTATTAACTTTTCCAGGTTGTGGCTTGATTGCCTACTTGATGTCTAAATTATTTATCGTCATTTTCTAGGAGGGGACCAACATGATTCGAAAAAAGAAGTTTGATTTTTTTGATGCAATGCAAGATCTGGCCGATGATGCCTTGAAAGCTAGTAGTATTTTGACTGAAATTATCAATGATTATGATCCTGACCAGTATCAGGAAAAAATTAAATTGATTAATAAAATTGAAACTGATGGCGACGATGACGTGAAAGAGATCATGGGTGAACTGTACGTTGCCTTTATCACGCCGATTGATCGTGAAGATATCGTTCAGTTAGTTGATAAACTGGATAATATTATTGATGGGATTAACGGATTGACCTATGAATTTCACTATTTGAATATTCAGGAGATGCGTCCGGATACTGATAAATTTATGAAGTTGATCAATGAAGCTATTCGGTCAGTTCAACAGTCAATGATCGAATTTTCTCATTTTAAAAACTCTAAGACACTAGTACAAAATATTGATAATACTAATAGAATTGAATCATTGGGCGATAAATTATATACCCAACATCTGCGAACACTTTTCTGTGATGAAGAGAATGACCCGATTACCGTTATTAGTTGGCAAAAAATTTACGGTGGTTTCGAGAAAGTTCTCGATGCCTGCGAAGATTGTGCTGACGTTATGGGCGGATTAGTTATTAAAAATAGTTGATAGGAATTCTGGATTTATTTCAGGGTTCTTTTTTTTAACCAAATATTAAAACAGATGTAATGAAAACGTATAAAGAAAATTCACAATTACCTTTTATAATGGATGTTATTAAATTTTTACAATTAATGAGATGAGGTAATCTTATACGAGTCAAAAGAAGGAAGTTTAAAAAATATTTGAGGATTCTTTTGATTGCGACGATAGTGATCATTGGTGGTTTGAGTTATCTCTTTAACAATTCAAGTGCATCAACGATTATTGAGAATTTTAGAACTACACAGGCAATCAAAAAGAAGCAAAAAATCATTAAAACTAATCTGACCAACTATCTGAATACCGTTACCAAAGATGGGACTGTGAGTGTCAGTTTTTACAATTTAGGCGCAGAAAGTGGCAGTTCCGCTGCAAGTAGCAAGTATGCCAAACTTTATCAAGCTGGTAGTTTGGAAACTGAATCAAACGCTCATGCAGTTAAAACAGCGGCTAGTACTTATAAACTGTATTTAACAGCTTATCTTATGAACCAGAAGCAAAATGGTGATTTTAGTTGGACAGCTGAAAATACAGATGCCTTTAGTAAGATGATCGTCAACAGTGAAAATGATTTTGCGGAGGCCCAACTTGAAAAGTATGGTGCTAGTACGATCAGCTCCTTTATCAAGAAACAAGGTTGGTATCCATCAGTTTTCCAAGAGGGACAAGCTGCTAAAACAACCAGTTATAGTTTGCAACTGTTATTGAAAGATTTAGCTACGGGAAACGGTGTGTTTGAAAATAAATCCGATCAGACTAAGATTTTGGATTTGATGGGTCAACAAATTTATCGAACCGGAATTCCGACTGGTGCCAACGCCGCCAATGCTGGAACCACCGTACAGGATAAGGTTGGTTTTTTGAATGACACTAACAACGATGCGGGTATCGTGACTTTGCCAAATGGTCAAAGATATATCCTAGTTGTCATGACTAATGGTCATAATCAAAGTGGTTTGAGTGGATTCTCAAGAATTGCTGAAATCACCAAGAATGTGCAGAAGATTGTTTATGGATCTGATGCAGGAACTAAAATTGAAAATTATTCTTAAAAAAGCCGAGAATCTTCTCGGCTTTTTTATTATGGAATTTTTATTAAACAGTTATAAGCCGAATTTGTAAGATATTGTCATTCTTAGACAATTGATACATAACCTTGGGATAAGTTAAACTTCTCGGTAAATCTACGGTATATATGTTGGTATAAATTGGATTGGTTTCTAGAGTATCCGTACGTAAACTGCAGTTGGCGATTCTTATATGATTTGTGTCAAAGTAACTTTGTAGCATAGAATTGGTTTCATTTCTTTGTTTATACTTTATTTCTATTTTTTTGTAAGTATGTACTTTTAGTACACGTTTTAAGATAACAAGAACAAGTAATACGATGACCACAGAAATAAGAGCAATCTGATAATAGCCCATACCAATGGCTAATCCAATACCTGCTGTAGCCCATAAGGAAGCAGCAGTGGTAAGACCAGTAACAGAGTGCCTAGTAATAACAATTGTTCCTGCACCTAAAAATCCAATTCCACTAACAACTTGTGCAATTAGTCTAGCTGGATCGGCTCTGATAACTCCATTAATTTTTGGTAAAACTTGTGCTGTATTAATAACTTGTAAACTAATTTCTTGTTGGATTAATGCGATTAAACACGCTCCTACACACACTAGAATGTGAGTTCTTATGCCAGCAGGATGATTTTTTTGCTCTCTGTCATATCCAATCAATCCAGCAAAAAAGGTTGCTGAAACAAGCCGCAATACTATTTCGGCTGTATTAAGTGTTGTCATTGAAAGTAACTCCATTGGATAAAGATAAACGCTTTTACATTTATCATAGTAATCTCAAAAAAGGACTAGTACAACCATTTTTGTACTTTTTATACATAAATTTTAAATGATACTTGTATTTTTTTTACTTCGTGATATTGTTAATTAGTGAAAGCGCTTTTATAAAAAGTTTTTGTGGAGGAGTTTATGGATAATGCTGATTTAGAGAAGCAATTTAATTTGATTTCTTTAGCGGGGACAGCAAAATCTCTTGCCTACGATGCAATCAATAAAGCAGCCGACGGGGATTATGATGGTGCCAAAGAAGATTTAAAACAATCTGATGAAATACTTGGTAAAACTCATGATATTCAAGTTGGCGATATTCAAGATTTAGTAAACGGAGATGATAGTAAAAAAATAAATTTAATTGATGTTCATGCACAGGATCATTTGATGTCAGCAATAGAAGTACGTAATTTATCAGAAATTATTATCAATATGTATCAAAAACTAAGGAGTGAGAATAAGCATGAATAATATATTGAGTTGGGTAGAAGATAAATTAATGCCGCCTATGGCTAAGTTGTCTGAAGTACGTTATTTAAGAGCAATACGTGATGGTATTGTTTCTACAATGCCTTTAATCATGTTGGGAAGTTTATTCTGTATGATTGCTCAGTTTCCTATTGCAGCATGGACAAAATTCATCGCTCCACATGTTCAAATGGTAATGTTGCCATACCGTATCAGTGTTGGTCTTATGGCGGTCTTTGTTGCATTTGGTGTTGGTTATTATCTAGCCGAATCCTACAAGTTAGATGCACTATCCGGTGGTTTTGTAGCATTAGGAACATTTTTAATGTCTAACTTACCAGTACAAGCTTCATTAACAGAAGCACCTAAAACAGTTTTAGGATTTGTATTACCTATGACATATACTGGTGGATCAGGTATGTTTATCGCTATTTTATCAGCAATTATGGGTGTCGAAATAATGCGGTTTTGTAAGATTAAGAACATTACTATTAAGATGCCAGAACAAGTGCCAGAATCCGTTTCTCGTTCATTTGCTGCAATTATTCCAGCAGCAATTTCAATAACAATCATGTGGGTTATTGTAGCTCTACTAGGTATTGATATGAATAAGCTTATTATGGACTTCTTTAAGCCTATCTTGAACTTAGGTATGAATTCTTACTTAGGTGTTATCATTCCAACATTATTGATTGCTTTACTTTGGTCAGCTGGTGTTCACGGAGTTTCAGTTATTGGGTCTATTTTACGTCCGTTTTGGCTTGTACTATTGCAACAAAACATGGATGCTGTTGCTGCAGGTAAAGTGGCACCTAATATTGGTGTTGAAGGATTCTATTCATTTATCTGGATTGGTGGTGCCGGCGGTACCTTAGCACTTTGTCTTTTGTTTATGATGTGTGCAAAATCCAGTTATTTAAAACAAATTGGTCGTTTATCTTTAGTACCTGGATTATTCAATATTAATGAACCTATTATGTTTGGTGCACCTACAGTTCTAAATCCAATCTTAGCTATTCCATTTATTGTTGGACCATTTATTACAGGTACATTGGCATACATTGCATGTAGTTTGCACTTAGTAAATAATGCCTCAGTAATAGTTCCGTTTACCATTCCATCACCGTTCAAAGTTTACTTAATGACAAATGGTGACTGGCGTGCAATTATTATCGTAATTATTAACTTTGCCATTTATATGGGTCTTTATTACCCATTTGTTAAGGTTTACGACAAGCAAATGGTTGCTCAAGAAAAGCAAGATGAAAAAGAAGAACAAGAAGAAGCTGAAGGAGTAACTGCAGAAATTTAGTTTGGAGAGGAAGTTTTTAAGATGATCAAAGTACTATTCGTTTGTTCACAAGGAATGTCCAGTGCGATAGCCGAAAAAGCTTTAGTTGATGAGGCTAAAAAAGAAAGTGTGGAATTGGATGCTAATGCGGTTAGCACACAGCTTGTAGAAAAAGCACTAGATACAAATCAATATCAAGTATTATTAGTAGCTCCGCAAATCAAGCATAGATATCCAATTATGAAACAATATGCAGATGCACATAATATTCCAGCAGTTCAAATTGAACCAATGGCTTATTCACCATTGGGTGGCAAGAAATTATTAAAGGAAGTGCATGACGCACTGAAATAATCAGGTGAATATAATGAGAAAAGAAATTTACTTATATGGAGATACTTCATTTGGTGGTGCAAAATATTTTGCTCAACAGAATGCAATGACACTTAATTTGACAGGATTATCTAAGAAAGATAAGGAAAAAATTATAATCGAAGTACAAGGACCAGAGAGTACTTTGGATAAATACTTGAAGAAAGTATCAAAAGGAAGTCCATTTTTCAAAGTAACGAAGGTAGAAAGTAAAGATATTGATGAAGTATCTAAAGAAAAAACATTTGCAATTAAATAGTTAGGACTGAGAACAATGTTAAGATTCTGGATAATGATAATCTTCTTTGGTGCCATATTTGTAGTAGGTTTACAAGCAGATCGTTTAATTACGAAGAATATTAAAAATGACTGGTTATTTTATCTAATATTTGCCTTGGCTGTACTAGTAAATGGTTTTGGAATAATATTAGTTCAACAAGTTTTGCTAAAATATATAATGACATTCTTGTTGGCAATATCATTATTAATCCTTTACTTACGTCTTAATCGTGTATTTAAGCATAAGTTAGAAATAATGGAACAACATGGAAATGTAAAACGATAAGGACGTGAAGGTTGTATGAATATTCTACGATTGATTGCACAATCAAAATCATTATTTTCTGCTTCTGAATGGAGGGTGGCACAAATAGTACTGGATTCTCCAGAAGAGGTTCAAAGAATGACAATAGAAAATCTGGCTCAAAGGGCAAATGTCAGCACAACTACAGTAATCAGATTTTATAAGACTTTGAATCAATCTAGTTTTTCTGAATTTAGAGTACAACTGGCAATGGTAATAGCTGATAGCAAAATCAGTAAAAAGAAAATCGATGATGTTAAATTCAAAGACCTTGAAAAAGATGATGGAGTAAAAGGTATTGCTAAAAAATTGGTAGACAATACGGTAGCAGCTTATCAAGAAACAATTGATCGACTTTCTAGTGTGTTAGTAGATGATGTTTGTAAAGTACTTCATAAAGCAAATGAGATTTTTGCATACGGCGTAGGACTCTCATCTATTGCCTGTATGAATATGATGCAAAAATGGAACAGTATAGGTGTAAGAATAAACTATACGGCTGATATAAATACATTATTGACGACCTTATCTACGGCAAAAAAAAATACAGTTTTATTTTTGATATCTAATTCTGGTGAATCATCAGAACTACTCTATGTGGCTAAATTTGCTAAAGAACGTGGACTAACTTTGATTTCATTAACGGAACCTTCCAATAATACTCTTTGCAAGATGAGTGATTATCAGTTACAAACGGCGCTTTCTTTTGAAAGTGAGTACAGAATTGCGGAAAGCACAGCATTGTCGGCACAAACATTAATAATAAATGTTCTTTTCTATCGTTATGTGAATAAATTTGAGGATGACTATACAGAGTTTCTTAAAAATATCCATGGGTCATTATCGGATTATAAGAAGGGAATTAATATCAAAGGGGGAAAATAGGGATTGAAAAAAATTGGTATTTCCATTTATCCCAATAGAGCCACTTTAGATGAAAATGAGAAATATTTAAGTATGGCTCATAAATATGGATTCAAACGAGTTTTTACTTCATTATTAGAGCTAAAAGATAATAGTACGATTAATGATTTTAAGGAAATAAATCTATTTGCTAAAAAACTTGGAATGGAAGTAGAAGTAGATATAAATCCAAGGCTTTTTAAACAATTGAATGTTTCCTATGATGATCTATCTTTCTTTAAAGATTTAGGTGCATGGGGACTACGATTAGATCAAGGATTTACAGGTAAAGAAGAAGCTCAAATGACTTATAATCCTTACAATCTAAAAATTGAAATAGGTATGAGTTCTACACCGGGAAGAATCAACCAAATTTTACAGTACAACCCAAAAGTGGAAAACTTAATGGGCTCACATAATTTTTATCCACATCGTTTCACTGGTTTGAAATTATCACATTTTGAAAAATGTAATGAGATTTATAGAGCAAAGGGCGTCAATACAGCAGCTTTTATTACTTCTCAAAGTGGACACCAAGGTGCCTCACTGATGAATGAAGGGTTACCAACACTTGAAATTCATCGTGATATTCCGTTAGAAGACCAATTCAAATATTATTTATTAACTAATCAAGTAGACGATGTTTTGATTGGAAATGCATTTGCATCAGAAAATGAACTGAAAAAAATTGGTGCTTTATTCTCCTCACTGTATCCAGTCTTTAACGTTCAATTATCAAATTCAACGACTGAATTGGAAAAAGAAGTATTATTCAATAATTTGCACTATTATCGTGGTGATGTTTCAGATTATCTGATTAGATCAACTATGACACGTGTGAAGTATCGTGAACAGTCGTTTGAAGAGCATGATACTGTTGATATCCATAAGGGAGATATACTTATTGATAATAATAAGTACGGACAATACAAAGGAGAGACACAGATAGCACTAACAGATATGCCAAATAATGGATTCATTAATGTTGTAGGACATATTGTTCCAGAAGAAGTTTATTTGTTGGATTATCTGAAACCGTGGAGTCATTTTAATTTCGAACAATCTGATTAATAATATTATTAAAAAACAGTTAGATAATAGAGTCTAACTGTTTTTTTGCGTCTAAAATGTTTTGTCACTGGGGAGGTGACAAAACTAAATGTAACCGTATTCAAGAATAACTTACTATATAACCGTAAAGAGAAACGAATAACAAAGCATATAAATTAAAAAATATTACGGAGGTAAGTATTATGAGTAAAAGTATTCTATTGATTTGTGGTTCAGGAGCATCATCAGGTTTTATGGCAGCTAACATGAGAAAAGCTGCTAAAAAGGAGGGACTTGATTATAAAATTAAGGCTCGTAGTGAATCAGAACTAGGCGATTATATGGATGATATTGATGCTTTAATGGTTGGACCACATTTAAAGGCAGAATTTGATGCTATCAAGGCACGTGTTCCAGAAAACGTAACGGTGGTTTTAATGCACTCTGACTATTATTCAATTCTTGATGGTAAAGGTGCTATTGCGCACCTGAAAGAAGAATTAGGAGATTAGTAGCGGAAAAAGAAAATTGGGGAGTGTGCCAAGATGAATAAATTTATGGATTTTCTCAATAATAAATTTGCACCAAAAGCTCAAGTTGTTGGGAATAATCAATGGATCGTAACATTAAAGAATTCCGTACTTGAAGTATTGCCTTTCATTTTAGTCGGTTCAGTAGTCAGTTTATTAAATATCCCAGGTAATTTTTGGAAATGGTGGCCCGATTTCTCACCAGTAAGTAATTTTACTTTTGGATTATTGTCTATATTTGTAGCATTTTTAGTTCCATTTAATTATATGGAGTTTAAAAAATTAAAGAAACAAAGAATTATTGCAGGATTAACATCAGTCGCTTTATTCTTAATGCTGATTAATCCTAAATTCACTAATTCCGGGGCTACTGCTTCATTTAGTTTTAGTGAATTTGGTGCCGGTGGCATGTTCGTTGCCATTATTGTCGCTATCTTTGTCAGTTTGATTATGGAAGGATTTGGAACATTTTCATTCTTTAGTGAAGATACAGTAATTCCTGATTTTGTTACATCCTGGTTTGATTCAATGTTGCCAATTGGAATAATCATTATTATTGGTTGGCTATTGGTTGATGTGGCTCATTTCAATATGTATAACGCAATTCAATCAATATTTGCTCCATTGGCAACAGGTGCCGATACGATTTACGGATTTACATTTATTCTTTTCCTAGATTGTTTTATTTATTCAATGGGTATTTCAGGCTGGGTTCTATCGCCAATAACACAACCGCTAATGCTCGGTGGTATTGCTGCTAATGTTGCTGCAGTTGCAGCTGGAAATCCCGCAACACATGTCTTTACTAGTGAAGTTATTTATAGTGGTTGGGCATGGATTGGTGGTGTTGGATGCACAATGCCATTGGCACTAATGATGTTATTAATGGCAAAGTCTCAACGTTTAAAGGCTTTAGGAAAGGCATGTATTGTTCCGTCATTATTTAATATTAATGAACCACTTGTTTTTGGTACTGTTGTTTGGAATCCATATTTGATGATTCCGCTATGGATTAACGGTATTGTAATTCCAATTATTACATGGTTAGGTTTAAAGATGGGGTTGGCCGCTATTCCAAAGGCTCTTATGCAAATGTGGTACATCCCATTCCCAATTTCAACATGGATTGTTAGTCCTTCTGTTGGAGCAATTATTTTAATGGCAGTTATCTTTGTAGTGGCTTGGGTCATCTGGTTCCCATTCTTCAAAGTTTACGATGGACAAGTAGTTAAAGAAGAGGCACAAAATTAATTTAAAGGGTTTAGGAGAAGAGACATATGTCAGAAGAAGAATTTGATAATAAATCGGTCAAAGACACAATGGATATTATTATTAACGCTGGTGATGCCCGTGCATTTATTGCTGAAGCGTTAGATGATGTTGGTGATTTTAATTATGAAGAAGCAAAAGAGAATATAAAAAAAGCGGATGCTAAGTTAGTTGTGGCACATCGTCTACAAACTAAGAAACTGCAGGAAGAAGCCGAAGGAGATAAGGTTCAGTATTCGGTTCTGTTCACACATGCTCAGGATACTTTAATGACTATTATGAGTGAATATAATTTGGCAAAACATCTAATTACTGTATTTGAAAAACGCGATCAAAAGTCTAAATGAGGAGATAAATTATGAGAGACAACAAATATCCATATTTTCCAGATAATTTCCTATGGGGTGGTGCTCAAGCTGCTAGTCAGGCTGATGGTGCCTATAAAGAAGATGGTAAAGGATTAAATTCATCAGATGTTCAACCATATTTGAAAGGATTATCTAATGATAAAATCCAAGAACTTGAAACAGAAGGTATGACCCTGGCACAAGTGAAAAAAAATGTTAAAGATACGGTTGATTATTTTCCAAAACGTTTTGGAATTGATTTTTACCATACTTATCCAGATGATATTAAACTGTTAGCCGATATGGGATTCAAAACATTTAGAACGTCATTGGATTGGTCAAGAATTTTTCCTAATGGAGATGACGAAGAGCCTAATAGGTCAGCTTTAGAGCACTACGACAAAATGATTGATTGTATGTTGAGTTATGGAATAGAACCAATCATTACAATGAATCACTATGAAACTCCAATTAATATAACTATTGAATATGGTGGTTGGCCTAACAGAAAAGTAATTCCTATGTTCGAAAAATTTGGTAAGACCTTATTGGACTGGTTTGGTAAAAAGGTTAAATACTGGATTGTTGTCAATCAAATTAATATGGTTCAAATTGAACCGTTCTTATCAGTCGGTGTTTGTTCAGATCAGTATGAAAACGAAGAAGAGGCACTTTATCAAGCTGTTCATAATCAAATGGTCGCAGCTGCATGGATTAAACAATATGCTAAATCATTAAATAATCCAGATATTCATATTGGAACGATGGTTGCCGATGGTACGGCTTATCCTGCTAGTTGCAAGCCAGACGATGTAATTTTAACAATGCGTCAAAATCGGTTACAGTACTTCTTCACTGATGTTCAATTCCGTGGCTACTATCCTGAATATGCTAAGAACTACTTTGCTGAACGTGGGGACAAATTGGACATTGAGGATGATGATATGGATTTGTTAGCCAATAATCATATGGATTTCTTAGCTATTTCGTACTATTATTCCAAAGTTGTAGACTCAACTAAGAATGAATATCGTCCATCAGATACTAGTAAAAATCCTTATCTGAAGGAAAGCCCATGGGGGTGGGCGGTTGATCCTCAAGGTTTGTATAATACGTTAAGTCAATATTGGGACAGATATCAAAAACCTATTATTATAGCTGAGAACGGTATTGGTATGTATGACAAGAT
Source organism: Companilactobacillus sp. HBUAS56275 (assembly GCF_036913655.1). Classification (NCBI taxonomy): domain Bacteria; kingdom Bacillati; phylum Bacillota; class Bacilli; order Lactobacillales; family Lactobacillaceae; genus Companilactobacillus; species Companilactobacillus sp. HBUAS56275. Next base: position 136,076 of record NZ_JAYKKK010000004.1, on the reverse strand, counting down.
TGAAGATGGAAAAATTCATGATCCTTATCGTTCAGAATATATAAGTTCACATATTGAACAAGTTGGTAGAGCAATTCATGATGGAGCCAAAGTAATTGCATATTGTGCTTGGGGGCCAATTGATATTGTAAGTTGTTCGTCGCAACAAATGTCTAAGAGATATGGATTCATCTATGTAGATAAAGATGATGAAGGTAACGGTAGTGGTAAACGATTATTAAAAGATAGCTACTATTGGTATAAGGATGTTATTTCATCTAATGGTAAAAAAATATAAATAAAAAAGACGTATACGGAGATGAGTTATTTGCGTAAAGACCATAAGAAAGAACTATGGGACTATTTACAAAATAACCCTGGATGGCATACTTCTAGTGAATTGGCTGTGGTAATTGGTGTATCTCAACGTAGTATTAAACGCTACGCAAAGGATTTAATCGATACTGCAGCTATTTTTGTAAGTAATGAAGGTTATAAAGCTAACCAAAAAAAGGTAAATAGTACTACTAAAAGAAATTCAGATTATGAAAGTATAAAAAGGGTTTTAATTAATGAATTTACTCAACAGAACCAGTTAAATTTATATGATTTAGCAGATCAATTTTACTTGAGTGAGTCAACAATATTGAAGTTATTAAAAGAGATACAGCTTTATGTAAAGCCTTTTGATTTAGATTTAAAGCAGAATGCTGACAATTGGTCGTTGTTAGGTAGTGAAATGGATAAGCGAAAATTGATCAGTGATATTTTATACAGAGAATCAAAACAGACATTTATTGGTAATGATACGATTCAAGATAGTTTCTCAGATATAAATGTAGTGAAAATTTCAGAAGCTATAAAGAAGTTAACAATGTTAGAAAATATTTATTTAAATACATTCGATTTTAATAATATTTTGTTACATATTGCAATTGCTACTCATCGAATTAAGAATGGTTATCAGCCCCAAAATTCAGAAGAGGATAATAATGAAAACATTACTATTAATAATAATGATGACAAAGAAATCATCCAAGAACAAAACTTTGGGAATAAATTGATTGATTTTGTAGAAAATACAGAGGATATTCATTTTTCTAAATCTGAGAGACAGAGTTTAATATTGATCATTCAGTTTTCTATAACCAGAAAACATAGAGACTTAGAGGATAATGTTAAGCACAGTACGATAGTTTTAGTGGATAATCTTATTAAATATGTTAATTCAATGCTTAATATTGATTTGAGAGTATTGAACTTTAGGGAGCAATTTGCAATTCATATTCAGAGATTGTTGGAACGTTCATCGCATGGCTATGTGGAACGTAATCCAATGACCGAAAAAATAAGAAAGTCATCACCGATAATATATGAATGTGCAGTGCTTATTTCTAATCGTATGGAAGAAATTGAAAATATTACTTTAGAAGATGATGAGATTGCTTATATAGCAATGCATATTGGTAATGCGGTTTCTGAGTATATCAATGATTTGCATAAATTGTACGTGGTGGTATTAATGCCGGACTATCAAAGTGATAACGATGAATTTATGAGTAGACTTGAACGGCTCTTTAGTCAGGATATAGTAATAGGCAGGGTAATTAACAGTCCAGATATGATAAATGAGGTTGATTATCCAAGAAAGGTAGATTTTGTAATTCAGGTTAATTCAGAATATTCATTGTCTGGTATAAGGCATGCTAATATTTCACAATTCTTAACACAGGTTGATTATAAAGAGGTCAATCAGCTAATAGTTTCTTTAAAACATAAGCAAGAAAAGATAAATTTTACAAATAATTTGGAAAAATTTTTTCCAAAAGAAAACTTTAAAATAATAAATGATGAAACAAGCCGAGATGAATTATTTAAAGTGATTTGTGGAGAACTAGAACAAAAAGGTATTGTGACAGCCGATTTCAAGAACAGATTGGAAGCCAGAGAAAGAATGTCTAGCACTGCCTTTGGCAGCGTCGCTATACCCCATTCCTTACAAATGGTTGCTTTAAAGACTCAGGGATATGTTGTAATTGATCCTAAAGGAATAAGGTGGGATAAAGATAATAATCATGTTAATTTGATGTTTCTGTTAGCGATAAATGAAAGCAATAAGCAGGCATATCGGAATATTTTTGATGATTTGTCACAAATAGCGGTAGATCCTAAAAACATTGCCTTATTGGTTAAAGCAAAGACATACGATGAATTTATTAAACAGTTAACTGAACTACTATAGTTATGACAGATACGCTTAATGGTTGAGAATGCCATTAAGTGTATTTTTTTATTCTAAACTTTCATCGCAATACCATTGGTACGATACAATTCTTACAAAAAGTTCATAAGTAACAAAAAGGTGGGTATTTCTTTTATAAATGATAGGGCTTACAATGATATTGCGAGATATTAAATAAACCTAGGAGGCATTGATTATGGCTTATAAAACCGTCAATCCTTATACAAATGAATTAGTAAAATCCTATCCTGATGCTACTGAAGAAGAAATCCAATCCGCTTTGAGTACGGGCTATGCTCTCTACAAGAAATGGCGTGATGAACCTGTTAGCAGTAGAGCTGTCACATTACATACAATCGCTGACTTGTTACGTGAGAACGAAGATGAGTTAGCCAAAATTGCTACAATTGATATGGGTAAACTCTACGCTGAATCAAAAGGTGAAGTCGAACTCTGTGCAATCATTGCTGATTACTATGCTGACAATGGTGCCGATTTATTGAAGCCAACACCAATTAGCAGTCGTAATACCGGTGATGCCGAAATTTTGCACCAAGCCACTGGTGTTTTGATGATGGTTGAACCATGGAATTTCCCATACTATCAAATCATGCGTGTCTTCGCACCTAACTTTATGGTCGGTAATCCGATGATCTTGAAGCACGCCTCAAATACCCCAGGTTCCGCAGCTGCCTTTGAAAAAATTGTTTTGGAAGCCGGAGCTCCTGAAGGGAGTTTGACGAATCTTTTTGCCAGCTATGACCAAGTTAGTGAAATCATCGCTGACCCTCGAGTTCAAGGCGTTGCTTTGACTGGCTCAAAACGTGGCGGCCAATCAGTTGCTGAAACCGCTGGTAAGAATCTTAAGAAGAATTCGATGGAATTAGGTGGCTCTGATGCCTTTATCGTCTTGTCAGATGCTGATGTTGATAAGGCTGTTGATCTTGCCTGGAGAGTTCGTATCTACAATGCTGGACAAGTATGTACTTCAGATAAGAGATTTATCGTCGCTGATAATTTGTACGGCGAATTCTTGAAGAAACTCAAAGAAAATTTTGAGAAGTTGGTTCCAGGGGATCCAATGGATCCTAAGACTACCATTGCTCCTATGAACTCCAAACGTGCCAAAGAAAAACTTCAAGGTCAAATTGATAAAGCAGTTGCCGGTGGTGCCAAAGTTTACTATGGTAATCAACCAATCGACTTACCAGGTCAATTTCTTCAACCAACTATCCTAACCGATATAGATAAGGACAATCCAGAGTTCTATGATGAAATGTTTGGACCAGTTGCCCAAGTCTTCAAGGTAAGTTCTGATCAAGAAGCCATTGATTTAGCTAATGATTCCGAATTAGGATTAGGTGGAATTGTCGTTTCAGCCGATCCACAACATGGAAAAGCTGTTGCCGAGAAGATTGAAACAGGAATGGTTTTCGTCAATTCATTCCTAGTTTCTCTACCTGAATTACCATTTGGTGGTGTTAAAGGCTCAGGCTATGGTCGTGAAATGAGTCAATTAGGATTAACAGCCTTCACAAATGAAAAATTAGTCGTGACTGCCCAAGAACCAGATTGGAATAATCCAGCTGGTGGACTAGCAGTGTTCAAGAAATAGTTAGTAATTAATGCCTGATCGAGAGATCAGGTATTTTTTTGTCAAAAATACTATTGACCAAATCGTTGATATGACTCAATAGGTACTTTTTGGTAAGTGACGAACAAAAAAGTGGGTACTGTTTTAATGACTTAGCGGGGTATATATTAACAATATGTTTTTTACAGATAATTGGGAGGAAACAAAATGATTAACTCAATAAATGACCGTGTAACACTAAATAACGGTACAAAAATTCCAGGATTGGGACTAGGTGTTTTCCAAATTCCAGATGAAGATACAGCAAAAGTTGTAGCTGAAGGAATTAAAAATGGTTATCGTCTGATCGATACCGCTCAAGTATATGGCAATGAAGTTGGTACTGGTGAAGGCATTCGTCAAGGCTTAAAAGAAACAGGCTTATCACGTGAAGACTTATTCGTAACTTCAAAAGTTTGGAATGATCATTTGACATACGATCAAACCGTTGAAGCCTTTAATTCTAGTTTGAAGAAATTAGGCTTGGATTATCTAGATTTATATTTGATTCATTGGCCGGGTGACAATTCATTTAAGGAATCTTACCAAGCACTAGAAGATCTCTATAAATCAGGAAAAATTAAGGCAATTGGTGTAAGTAACTTTGAAATTCATCACTTGAAGGAATTGGCAGAATACGCTGATATAACTCCTGTTTTGGATCAAGTTGAGTCACATCCAAGATTGAATCAAGATAAGTTGCATGAATATGCAAAAACTCAAGATATCAAGATTCAAGCTTGGTCACCACTTATGCAAGGCCAAATTTTGAAGGATGAAACTTTACAGGCAATTGCCGACAAGCACAATAAGACCGTAGCTCAAGTAGTTTTGAGATGGGATATTCAAAGAGATGTATTATTGGCTGTCAAATCAGTTCGTTCTGAAAGAATGCAAAGCAATGCGGATGTATTCGATTTTACATTGGATGATTCTGATATGGAAACAATCAATAATATGAATCAAGATTTCCGAGTAGGTCCGGATCCAGATGAATATAATTTTGAAGGTTAATTATTAATGGATTAATCGAAACAAAAGGCGCTGCCAGATTAAATTCTAGCAACGCCTTTTTAGGTAGTTATTGTCGTTTGCGATTGTTCCACCAGAAACAACCGATGAACCAGGTACAACAGAGTACACTCAAAATAGCAGTTATGATCAAAATGGGTTTGTTCATATTCGAAGGTGAACAGACTTTGAAAATATTCGATAAAGCAATGAGCCAAACCATCGGACCAGCCGCAATCATAATCGGACGCCATTTTGCTTTGATCAAAAATAAGGCAATGACGGAACCGATGATGATGAGACTGTTGATAACGATGATGACATTGATCGTGATAGGGATGTTGAAGTTAGCTGGCTTTGTAAATTGAATAGTGGTAAAGACAACGACGGACAGAATGCTGACAATCCAAGCACTCATGAAACCTATAGCTTTGTGTTCAAAAATTTTAGAGTAGATGGTTTGATGAATGAGCCAAAAAGCCCCAAAGATGAGAAGCAGCATGAAAACACCATTCAAGATGAAAGGAACAAGATTTAGTTGTTGCTCCTGCCCATTAAGTTGAATAATCAACGTCCAAATAGCTGTAATACCGAAGAGTCCGCCGAAAAACTTTAAACGATCACGGAAACTGACTTTGGTAAAATTAGCAGTCAATTGATTGGCAGTATCAGTGGGAGCCTGGCCAAAATACTCTTCAGCGCTAGATCCATCATTTTGAGCGTCGATAATATCTTGAAGAATCTCTAACAACTTACTTTCGACCTCATAGTCATCATAGAACAGGCCAGCAGTGCGGACATAAATCAGTAGGCTACTGTAATATTTTTCGTTAACGGGATTAAGCTGTTTACGTAAATCATTGTTACTGGAAATTAGTTCCTGTACTTCGTCAGATTTAGTCATCTTGTCCACCTTTTTTCGAAATAATTTGGTTAACTACCAATTCTAGTGACTGCCATTGGCTGGCAAATTCGGTCATCTGTTTCTTGCCTTGTTCGGTCAAAGCATAATATTTCCGAGAGGGTCCCGTTGAAGATGGCTTAAGGCGACTACTTAAATCACCGCGTTTTTCCAATTTTTGTAGCAACGGATAAACGGTACCACCAATCAAATCAGTGAATCCTAACTTATTTAGCTTTTGGACCAATTCATATCCATAAACTTCGCCATCGGAAATGACAAATAAGACGCAACCTTCCAGAATTCCTTTGAGTAATTGAGAATTGTTCATTGTTTGTGACCTCACTATTATGTAATACATACTACTCGGCAACGTCTAGTATGTAAAGCATACTAGTGGAATCTTTGGTAAAATAGACCTGAAAATTAATAAGTGGGGAAGAAACGATGGATAGTGAGGAACTTTTAAAGTCAGATATTATTGACCGTCATGTGCGGCAGGGATTAGGACTCAGTTGGCTCAACTTTGCGGTGTTATTTTGTGCCACAATCATTGCCTGTGTCGGTTTAAATATGAATTCGACGGCTGTGGTCATCGGTGCTATGTTGATTTCGCCAATTATGGACCCGATCATCGGAATGGGATATGGTTTTGGGATTCGGGATACGAAATTGATCAGAAAGGCAGCGACACTCTATCTTATTGAGTTGGTGGTTGCCTTGTTGGCGGCTACGATTTACTTTTCTTTGTCACCAATTAAAGATGCTAGTGATCAGATTATTGCGAGAACACAGCCAGCAATTTGGGATGTTCTAGTGGCTTTCTTTGGTGGTGTTGCTGGGATTATCGGTTCTGCCAAGAAGGATCCTGGCAACATTTTACCCGGAGTAGCAATTGCAACAGCTTTGATTCCACCACTGTCGACTGTCGGATATGGTCTAAGTCAATTCAAGTGGTCTATCGTTTTTAGCGCTGGATATTTGTTCTTGATCAATACTTTTTTCATTGCTTTGGCAACAATGATTTGTACATTGATCTTCAATTTCAGAACCAAACGAGCAACTGGTATACCTCTAAAAAATCAAATTTTGATCATTGCGGCCGCAATTGTTATCACGATTCCTAGTTTGATTTCGGCTTCAACGTTGGTTAAACAGACCTATAATGAGACACAACTAACGAGTTTTATCGATAATGAGTTGCCAGAATTGTATGTTGTTAATAAAAAAATCACTGATGGAAAAATCAAATTAGTGGTAATCGGCAATCATTTGAGCAATTCCGAGATAAATAACTTGGACAACCGCTTGAGTGATTATCAATTGGGAAGTTATAAATTACAATTTCAACAGCTTTCTAAAGGAAATTACCTCAGTGTGAATGCCTTTAAGAAGTATGTCGACCAAGAAAAGAGCGACAATGCTCAGACTACAAACACTGATAACAGCGATAAAACTTTATTGAAGTTGAAACAACAATTAACCAAGAAGTATCCTGACGATATTTCTAAAGTTTACGTGGGACAGTTAGCAAGCAAGTCTAAGAATAAACAATCGTTAGTTTTATTAAACTGAACGAGAATAGTGAATCTAAACAGGCTGAAATTAAGAAGTATGCGGAGAATTTAGCTGATAAATTGGGGATTGATGTGACAGTTCACTTTACTCAGGATTAATATTTGGAACACAAAAAAGTCTTTCGATGATTGATTTCATTGAAAGACTTTTTTAATACCATTGTTCTATGCAGCTGCTTCTTGTTCTTGTTTGAGCAATCTCTTGTCGTAACGTTTGATAAATGGGAACCAAACTAGGAATGCGACGAATGCACAGACGATTGAAAGAACAGCACCTTTCCAACTTGCAGTACCGATAAATCCACTCAAACCAACTGGTGTAGGCCATGGTTGTTGTGTGATGATCTTAGGTACTAACTTCGATGTAATGGCGAAGTAACCAACAAGTCCGGAAACTAATGGAGCTCCTAAGAATGGAATAAACAAATCAACGTTATAAACGATTGGTAAACCGAATAGTAAAGGTTCATTGATATTGAAGATAGCTGGAACTAGTTCAACTTTACCAATTTCCTTTAGTTGAGCTGATTTAGAGAAGAATGCTAACCAAATGGCAACACCTAGAGTAGCACCTGAACCACCGATGATAACGAAGGCGTTCATTGGATCACCAGCAAAGAAGTTGTTGGCACCTTTAACATTGGCAGCCATGTTGGCCAAAATAATTGGTGTGTAGAATGAACTCATGATTGTAGCACCGTGAATACCGAACCACCATAGGAAGTGGATAAGGAAGATGATAATCAAGAATCCCCACCATGTGTTTGTAATGTCACTGATAAATGAAAATGGAACGTATAATACCTTGAATATATCTGTTCCCATAAGAATGAGAATTAAGTTAAGTGCCATAACGACGATAGCAACACAAGCACCAGGAATCAATGAACTGAATGAGTTAGAAACACCAGCTGGAACTGATTCTGGCATCTTGATTTGCCAGTTATGTTTAACAGTAAAACGATAAACTTGAACTGTGATCCAACCAACAACTAAACCTGTAAAAATACCTACAGCAGCGATTCTTGTAATACCACCAGTAGATACGGCGTAGCCACCGCCGATAATGTTATCTGGTTTTAGAGATTGTTGAAATTGAATAACACCGTTTTTCCAAATTAATTGTGGAACGGTGATGAAAAATGCCATAAGAAACATGAATAGGGCATTTAGTGGAACTAGATTCAAATTTTCTTCTTTTTCATAAATCTTAGTATAAGAAAATGTGAATTGACCTGCGAAGATCAAAGCCAAAATACCCATTGTGGCGTTATAGCCAGTTTGGAATAAATTAGAAAAACGACCCAAACTGTTAGCATATACTGCCGCAAACCCAGGGATTGGAAAGGCCTGGGGTAAAACATTCAAAATAAGAAAAATGGAACCAATAATGGTGAATGGAATAACACTATAACCAGCATCCATGATGGCTCTAACAAATCTAGTAGCCGCAAATTTACCGGCAAGGTTAATCATTCGATCCTTAAAAGAACCTGTATCCTCACTTGACATATAAATCCCTCCTTCAAAAAGTTACGTCTATTATACTAATGCAAACGGTTTCAAAAGTAAACCGGTTTTGGAATTTTTTTAAACAAAAAAGTCCACATACTCCAATTGTATCAAGATGTCAAGACTCGTTCGAATCTCTTTTTAAAGAAAATTGGTATACCTCTAAATTTAAGAAATAAAGTAATTGAGTGCACAAAAAAAGCGCTAGGTGACCACACCCAACGCTTCTTTGGATACAAGATAACCGAGAATAGTTACCTACAAATGCTGTATCAAATTAAGTATAACAGAATTTATGAAAGAAATATATCTATTTTCAACTATTCCGGTATTTACTAGGAGTCAGTCCAGTTTTACTTTTGAATACTTCGGTGAAGTGACTAGCTTGGGGGAAACCTACTTTAAGTGCAATAACGTTAATCGGTAAGTCAGTTTCCTGCAACAATTTAGTAGCTTGATTTAATCGGTATTCAATCAAGTATTCATAAGGAGTTATCTTTAAAGTTGTTTTGAAACAGCGTAAAGATTCAGATTTGCTGACATTAGCACTAGCAGCCAAAGTTTCTAAAGTGATTTTTTCAGAAAAATGATTCTGAATATAGTTTAGGAAAATATTCATTCTTTTGGTAATTACTTTATCAGTTTTCTGATCTTGAATAGGATGAATGTGTTGAGCCATATCTAACCAAATAGTGACCAGAGTGACCAAAACTTGATAAGAATAGAGATTGTTCTTATTATTCTCGAAACCAATTAATTTTTTCAATAATTCAAGAATATCTTTTTTCCATTCAGCATCAGATTTAAACATGTAAAAATTGAAATCTTCGTTATTGAGTACGGAACTGACAATAGTTTGAGCAGGACTATTGAAATAGAATTCTAGAAAATAATCAGGAAAAATGAAACTATGATAGTGAGAATGTGGTGCAGGGATAATCAGATGTGCAACTTCTTTATTGATAAAAAGACCCTCACCGCCATGTATAACTAAATTAGTTTTTCCTAATATGGAAAAGGTTATTTTGCCAGAGGAGACATACACAAATTGTAAATCCTCATGCCAATGCATAACTTTGAAGCCGGGATTGAGTGGAAAACTCTGTGCGTCTTTTACATTTAATACAAGATAGGGGAAATTACTTTTTTGCTTTAAATTGATGGAATTGATTACTTTTTTGGCCATAATGTCACCTCTTTGACGATATTATGATATTTTTTGCTACTTTACTATCATTATAGAACAGCCAGATTCGATACGATATTGGGTAGAAAGGAAGTTACTATGCTCAATTTTACTTTAGTTTTAGTTTTTTTCGGTGGTATCGTGGGTGGAATTATTTCATCAGTAGCCGGTGGAGCGTCAATTGTTTCATATCCAGTTTTGTTGATCAGTGGTGTTCCTCCACTTTTTGCCAATATTACTAATCATGGGGCCTTGATTTTTGATTACCTAGGGGCAGTTGCCTCGTCAGCTCAAGAATTAAAAGGACATTGGAAACAAGCTTTTTTCTATGCCATATCTGCGACAATCGGTGCCGTATTCGGAACCTATCTATTATTGGCTTTTCCCTCAAGTGTTTTTGAAAAAGTAGTACCGATCTTTTTGGTGATCTCTGGAGTAATGTTTCTTTGGGGAAAAAAGCAAAATAGTGGTGCTAAGAAAACTTACTCAAATATCTGAATCATCGTCATTATGGCTCTTTTGGGTTGTTACACAGGCTATTTTGGCGGTGCCAACGGTGTTATTGTTCTAGCTGTTTTACAATATCTTACTAATGAAGATTTCTTGGTGAATAATGCAATAAAGAATGTTATTTGTGGCGTAGCTAATATCAGTGCATTCATTATATTTGTCTTTAGATCGAAGATTTATTGGCAACAGGGAATCTTTTTGGCGGCTGGCATGTTGATTGGAGGATTTTTAGGTCCTAAAATTTTACGACATGTCTCAGTTAAGGCTGTTCGTTGGATCGTTGCCATTTTAGCTTTTATTCAAGCAATTTATTTTTTCACTCAGGTTTATTAATACTTTTTGTATTATATTTCGCATTTATTAACTAATTTATGTGGATAGATATATAATTGTAGAAAATAAATCGGGGGTCAGAAATATGGCACGTAAAGTTATCCTATTTATTACACAAACACTAGATGGCTATATTGCCAATTCTGATGGCAAAATTGACTTTTTATGGAATGATAAGTTTTCAACGGGGAATGTTATTGACCGTGAGTATGAAAAATTATCTAAGCGGGTTAATACTGTTATCATGGGTCGGCACACATATAATCAGATCGTCAACGGCTTGCCGTCTAATAGTTATCCATATGCCGAATATGAGAATTATGTAATGACGACACATCCCTTACCAGACAGCGAGAATATCCATTTTATCAACGGAGAAGTTGCCAAATTAGTAAGTGATTTGAAAGAAAAATCATCCAAAGGCGATATCTGGATCATCGGTGGCAGCAATGTGATTGCTCCATTAGTCAACGCCGACTTGATCGATATCTATCACATCGGAATTGTACCTATTGTATTGGGTAAAGGAATTCCATTGTTTTCCGACCGAGTTGTTCCTAAGGAATTAAGTTTGGAATCTGTCAAAAAAGTGAACGAGATTGTGTATGTTGAATATACACGTTAAAAGTTAAATAAATGTTATAAAAAATAGAGATATCGTTGGCGAAACGATATCTCTATTTTTTGGATTCTATTAAAATAATACTGCTTTTCAATTATTAAATTACATAATAAATCACAAAAATATTTTTTTGAAAGTGCTAAAATCAAGAGTATATGTAGGGTTGTGCGTTTGATTTGAATTCGGGGGAGGGTCTTTTATTCATGAATAAAAAAACAAAATATATAAGTGGAGCTGTTGCAGTAGCACTCCTTACTGCGGGCTCACCAATTATAGTTCCTATGTTGAATCCGATAAAAGTTGTTAAAGCGGATACAGATATAATTAAGGGACACAATGTCATGAATGATAAATTGTCACCCAGTGGTATGTTAGCCGCTTTTAAAAATCAATTTGATGATCGCTATGTTGCTAGTCCGGAAAGTATTACTACGGTTTTAAATAGTTTGGCAGAAGATTCAGGAAATAACTTCAACTATTTTGATTTGAATAATCCTAAGTATATACATGATTTTCAAAATAACGGTCACATAGCAATGCTTAAGGACGCGAAGAATCCATTAGCATCGAGTTATTTTTATGCAGGAAGTAACGATAATTACTATTATCGCGATATGTTGGTTGCTATGACTATAGCTGATAAAGATGGAAATAATATAGATATTTCCGATACAGATAAGTTAAAAAATTTAACTATGAATGATTCTGAATTTCCATTAACAGCAACAATCCATATAAGTGAAAGTAAAGATAACGATCTGGCCCCACTGACATCTATTGCTACAGTGACTGATCCGTCATTATTGGAATTTAGTTTTAAGATTTCTTTAAGTAGATTTGATATATCTAAAAATCAAAGTATGGTTCCAATTACCGTAGGTTCTTCATTAGCATCTTTGTCAACGGAGGGTAATGGACTTAAGATCACTGATAACTATACGAATGATTCTAATTATAAAAATAGCTTGGCTCTCGCTGAGAAACCTAAATTTGGTCAAAGTTTGTTTGTCAGCTCAAAAAGAGCTGCAGAATATGCAGCAGAATCAGATTTTGATCCGACTGCTACAGATGAAGGTGATACGTCAGCAGATCAGTTCAGTGATGGCAAAATCAAATCATCTGGGGATTATTATCAGACAGTCTCTTATGACCTTAGTGGAGCAGATTCAGCTATTGAAGATATGTTAACGGGTGAAAAATCTAATGTAACTGGTACTACCGTGAGCCCTTATCAAACGTTTATCAATGGAAGTAATACAGCAGCAACTCCTGGAGAAGATTATGTTTTGAATCGTGATGCGAAGACTATTACGGTAATTAGAAAGTTGTCTACTAATGCAACAATCAATGCCAAATTATCAACTCCGCAAGTTAAAGTTAACTCTTTGATAAGTGATGTAAAACCAACAGCAGATGATTATTTGAGCAATCAATCAGGCGAAGATGCTGTAAACAACATTCCTACAAGTAAGGTTGAAGTAGGGTCAGAGTATTACACCGATTCAAACTTAAAATTTAAGGCTACAAAGGATGAAGTATCTGCAACTAATTTCCTTAAGCCCGGTAAATATTACCGTACAATCAAATTTACATTGAGTAATGGCAGTGTTGGTGACTACTCTGCTTTTCCCCAAAGTATAGATTCAGATGTCAATGGAAATACTGTAACGTATGTTCAAGAAGTTGACGTCAGAAACGACGCTACAGCAAATTATGATAATCCATTAGATGCAAAAATTGGGGATACAAGTAATACCATAAGTAAAAATGATACATTGACAAGCGTCGATTCTTCAACTGGATTAAGCACTGATCTAATACAGGATAATGGCATAAGTTTTGGCAACGAATATTATCAATATATCCCTGAACAAGAAAGTACATTACAAGATGACATTTTAAATAATAGTGATAGTTTATCAGCCACTGATGATGTAGTAGATAATAATGGTGAATTTGCTAAATCAGGGGATTACTTGAGAACGATTACTTACACCCTTATTGCTAATTCTATTGATACGAATACATTTGATACGACTAATTCTAAATATAAATTAGGTACAGATTCAAAAGGAAACGATACGATAACTTATATACAGAAAGTTCATATCGCTCAAATACCTGTAAAAGTTAGTATTAGTGATCTGACTGTAAATCTGGGAGCTAAAAATCAGAGTGATCAATTGGCGCTGACTAGAGAGAGAGGATCAGGTGATGATATAAACACTAATGGGGATTCTAGCTCTTCGTTGTTGGACCCAAGTAAAGACTTAAGTGATGGAGAAGTAACCGGAATCGTTTTTGGTAATGAATACTATACAGATCCTAGTTTGGGGGAGAATTTTATTTCATCCACTGGATTATCCACGGTAGGGAATTATTATCGTAAAATCACATTTTATCTTACCGCCAATATTGATACGCTTTCTTTTGGTGATAATATTCCGTGGGCAAAGGATGAGAAAAATAATAGTGTAACGTTTGTTCAAAAAATTAGAGTACTTACAAATGAAGTGAAAGCTTCCGTACCTGATGTTACATCTCAAATAGGTATAGATTATCAGACAATTTTTAAAGCGGCTGATGCTAATTTAAGTTTGACGACTGATTCAGTAAGCATTGCAAGTTTAGAGGGCGATGATGACGAGTTCTATAGTAGTGAAGATGATGCTCAAAAGGGAAAGAACGGAATAACTTTTAATCAGTTCCACACTGTACTTACGGTTCCAGGAACGTATTATCGTAAAGTTGGTTTTCATTTAGGTGCTGGTACGGATGTAAAGAATTTTGTTTTCCCTCAGGTAAATGATCTTGATCCAGTATTCTCTCTGGTAGTTGATGGCAGAATTCCAAAGGTTGAATATTTACAAAAAATTGTGATAAATTCAGCAAAACTAATACCGCAGACTGATCATTTCCCTTCTGATGTTGTAACTGTTAATGAAGATATGAGCAAAGTAATAGATGATAGTATGCTTACTTCTTTAAGCGCTAATGGGAACATTATAGCGAGTGGAACGGTAGGAAAAGAATATTTTGATGACGTTACTCATGCAGTGAGAAATGAAAATCCGGTGAGTGGTACTACTTTTACGGAGGCTAAACCTTACTATCGTAGAGTTACTTTCAAATTACCGGGTGATATAAGTAGATATACTTCGTTTTCTGGTGAGGAGGGTGTTGACTATACAATAGATAAAAGCAACAACACCATTACCTACGCTCAAAAAATAAATGTAATAGATCCTAGGGTAATAGTAACGATACCCGATATATCAATAGACGTTAATGCTCCATTGTCGGCGATTGATAATAATACAGACGGCATAAGTTTCATATCAAATGAAACTGATAAACCAATAGTTAATCCGGATAAGATATCCGTATTTCAAACAGATGGAAATGATCTTTATTTCAAAGATTCGAGTCTTACAGATATAGTAACTGATATACAAAATCAACAATGGATGTTTAAAGATGGTAATCGAGTCTTTACGGCTCCCGGAACATATTATCGTTTGATTATGTTTACTGCTGAGAATTTACCTGACTATTATACATTCGGTAATGCTAATAATGGTTTGGAACATATGACGGGTAAAACAGATGGTACTACGGCAGGTTATTATATTCAAAAAGTTAATGTAGGTTATCCAGTAACGGTGAATATTGATCCTGCTTTCTCCGAAGTAGGTAGTGACATAAAATCAGTTGATGCTGGTAATAACGATTTAACTTCAGGTGAAGAATCAGGAAAATCGATTGTAGACACTAGTTCTACCTCATATGGGACAGAATATTATGATATTTCTGATGATGTGAAAGATATTTTAGATAAAAATGTTAAACCTATTTTGGACGTGACAGATGGTGAAAAATTCACTAAATCTGGATCCTATTATCGAGTAATTAAATTTGTACTAAAGTCTGACGAAACCTCTAGTAATTATTCTTTTGGCAATGGTAAATTGTCTAGTGATGGTAAAAGTGTTGAGTACGTTCAGAAAGTGAATATTGCGACTGGTAAAGTTGAGACTGTTATTGATCAGGGAGTAACAAAGGTTGGTGAAACCTTACCTTCTGACAGTTTAGACGGAAAAGTCGACTTGATACTCAGTGATGGAGGGGGATCGATAATGTCCGATGGCAAGATTACGTATGGTAACGAATATTATAAAACTGCCGATAATGCAGTAAATGGCAATGAACCACTGGGTACAGTTTCTAATACTGCAGATACTTATTATCGAGCAGTAACCTTTACGTTAAAGAATCCTGTTGATTCTTATACGTTTAGTGGTGATTACCATATTGATGAAGATCACAATACAGTAACTTTTGCTCAGCAAATCAAAGTTGAACCTACTAATGTGGTGTTCTCAGTAAAAGCTTTAAATGTAAAAGCAAAAACTTCAATAACAGATAAAAAGGTAACTCAAACTGATAGTTATACTTTGGTAGGGGCAACGTCTGTTAAAGTTGGGGATGTATATTACAAGTCACGAGAAGGTGCATTGAAAGATGCTTTAAACCCTGGACAGGATAAGTCACTCATAGCAATTGATGCTATAAGTGGAAACTACCTCAATGAGGGAGATTGGTACCGTCTAATATACTTCACAGTCAACGATGATTTCTTCAACAATTATGAAGTATCAGACGATAATATGAAGAAAGTCGATTCCCATACGGTGGTTTATGCTCAACCAGTAAACGTTAGTCATTCAACTGCGGTAGCAAAACCTAAAATTACTAATGGAACGGCGATTGTCAATAATAGTATTAATACCGTGCAGTCTGGAGTAAATCAATTATTCGATAGTAATGGTATATTAATTTCAAAAAACCCAAGCTTTGGGTCAGATTATTATGATAATTTTGACGATGTTTTTGATGTTGATGCCACAAAGTCAGCTTATGTAGTTGATGGAAAATTCGACAAATCTGGAACTTACTATAGAAAAATCACTTTTACATTGACTGATGACGCTTTAGCAGCTAATAACTTTGATACAGATGCACATATCTCTGGTAATACGGTATCTTATGTTCAGACTGTAAATGTTGCTGATAAAACTAATATCAATATAGATGCTGATGAAACTGTTAATGTAACAGCTGGTTCCGCCGAAAATACATTGACTAATAATTATAAATTAACCGATGACGATAATAATAGCGTCGGAACTTTGTCAACATCAGACAAGATTGCTTATTATGGAGATTTAACAGATGCGTTAGCTCAAAGTACGAAAACCGATAGTAATGCCATTAGTGGTGGTAAGTTCAATGCAGGTAAGTATTACCGTCTACTCGTCTTTACACCAAATGCTGGAGTAAATAAGGAAAATTATAGTTTGAATAACTCTAATTTGGCATGGTCTGCAGATGGGACCAAGATACTATTTGCTCAAGAAATCAATGCTAGTGCAAATGCAGTTTCGAAATATAATGTTTCTACACCTAAAGTGACGATCGGTTCTTCAGAAAAAGACTCTGAAACTTCAAACGGTAATCAAATATTTGATCATTCTGGTAATGAAATATCTGCCAATGTTACTTTTGGAGATAAGTATTACGCTAATTCAGGAGACGTTTTTGATGAGAACGCTGAACCAATAGATGGAGTAGTTGAAGATGGAAATTTTGTCAAAGTAGATACATATTACCGTGAGATTGTCTTCCATCTAAGTCATGCCGATATAGTTAATAATTCTTTTGGAACTAATGCTAAAGTTGATACGACAGAAAACACTGTATCTTATGTTCAAACTGTGGTCGTTTCACAACCAAATGCAGCCAGAATCAATGTAAATCCAATATCAGTTAATGTCGGAACATCAGTTGATTCGGTTAAGAATACAGATACGTTAACGGATATAGCTAATAAATCATTAGGAACAGCTACCGTAGATAATAGTAAATTCTATGATAATGCTAAGGATGCGTTGAATGGTGCCAATGAAGATACTAATGCAGCAACTAAGGGCCTCTTTAATAAAGGAACTTACTATCGTTTGGTAACGTTTAAGACGGTTTCTGATTTTGCAAAGAATTACACTTTGAATGATCCAAATGCCAAAGTAAATGATGATGGTTCAGTTACTTACGCTCAAAAGATCAACGTAAAAACTAATGGAGTTGTAACACATAACTTCGGAGATATTAATGCAAATATTGGTGAGTCAACGGATAAAATAGCTACTGCAACTGGTACATTAACTGACACCGCTGGTAACGAAATCAAAGCATCAGTTTTTGCTGAATCGACTTACTATGATAAGGCAGATGATGTTTTCTCAGGTACTGGAAAAGTAACCGAAGGTATTGACTCTGAAAAACAATTCACTAAAGCTGGAACCTATTATCGTAAGATTATTTTCAAGTTGACTAATCCAGAAGATGCCAAGAATTATGATTTTGGTACAGATGCTCATGTTTCTGGTGACACGGCATCCTTCGTTCAAACTGTGAATGTGGCTAAGAATGAGAATACAGGTGCTGTTCAAATTACAGTTGGACCATTGAATATCAAGACAGGTACTAGAACAAATGACCTATCTGTAACAAGCAACAAGGGCTACGTCCTAAATGCTGGTAAAGATAGTTTTACTGATCCAACATTAGGCATATCTTATTATAAGAATGCTAAAGGAGCTCTAGATAAATCAAATGGCGAAGAAGTTGATCCTTATGCTGCAACTGATGGTGCTTTCAATAAAGGTACTTATTATCGTCAAGTAATATTTAAAGTTGGTACGGATTTTGTTGATAAGTATGGTTGGTCTGACTCTGACTTTGCCATGTATAAAGATGGATCAGTAATCTATGCGCAACAAATCAATGTCAGTGATAGTGTCATTTCAAAACACATTGTTGAAGATGCCAAGGCTAATGTCGGCGATCAAGCTGACACAGTAACTTCAACTGGTGATGCTTTGATGGATGCTGCTGGCAACAAACTTGATGCAGCTGTTTCATATGGAACGGACTATTACGATAATTATGATGATGTCTTTACATCAGGTGCTGCTAAGACTGCAGATATCGTCAACGGTGCCTTCACTAAGGCTAAAACGTATTATCGTGTTATCAGTTTCACGGTCAGCCCTGAAGCTATTGCACAAAACGACTTCGGTAGTGAAGCTCATATTTCTGGCAATACCGTATCCTTTGTTCAAGCCGTTTCAGTCGATACTAAGGCTAATTTAGCTGTTGATATTAATGCTGCTCCTATCACGGTTAGTGCTGGCACTTCCACTAATGATGCCAAATTGACTGGTACAACAGGATATACTTTGAATAATAAGTTAGGTGCTGTTTCGGCCACAGTTTCTGCG
Source organism: Companilactobacillus sp. HBUAS56275 (assembly GCF_036913655.1). Classification (NCBI taxonomy): domain Bacteria; kingdom Bacillati; phylum Bacillota; class Bacilli; order Lactobacillales; family Lactobacillaceae; genus Companilactobacillus; species Companilactobacillus sp. HBUAS56275. The sequence goes on along the minus strand of NZ_JAYKKK010000004.1, from coordinate 117,230 downwards.
GGAGATAAGTACTACACAGATGTTCAAAATGCTTTGAAACAGGACAGCGATGGTTTGGCTGACGTGAACGGTCAATTCACAAAGGCTGGCACTTATTACCGAATTATCACGTTCACACCTTCTACACCAATTAGCGTGGATAGTATTTCTGATCCAAATGCTATTGTGAATGCAGATGGAACTATCAGCTACGTTCAAGCTGTTAATGTTACAAAGAATGATGCTAATATCAATGCTTCAGTTAACAAATTGGACCTAAAGGCTGATCCTGATGAGGATAATCCAGCTTTGATCAATACGAAGGAATACTTCTTGAAAGATGCTGCTGGTGACTCATTGGTTGATAAAACTAAAGGTACATATGGCGTTAAACTTGGGCAAGAATTCTTTACAGACAGTGATTTAACTCAAAAGACTGCCGACGCTAATGGTGCTAGAATTTCTAAAGCTGGTACTTATTACCGTACAGTGAAGTTCTATCTAACTGCTGGTGCTAATGATGCCAATGAATTCAAGAACATCGGCGGAACTTATGATGCAACTGACAACAGTGTGACATTTGTTCAAAAGATTAACGCTTCAGATGCCCAATCCAATATGGCGATTGCTAAAATCAATAATGTGACTGTCGACAATGGCACTGACACTGCTGATAAGGCCTTGCAAAATCCTGATGATGTTTACATCGTTGATAGTAATGGTAAGTCAATCATTGCTGACGGTGGTATTAACTTTGATACGACGCTTTACAATTCAGATGGTCAACCAGTAACTGGTCTAAAAGATGCTGGAACTTACAGTCAGGTTATTACCGTTAAATTAATTGCTGGTGCTGCAAGTACTTATAAATTTGGTAAGGGTTATAAAGTAAATCAAGCTGATAACACAGTATCTTATGTCCGTACAGTTACCGTTAAACCTGCTAGTTCTACTGGTGGCAACACTGGTGGTAATAGTGGAAGTACAGGTGGTACAACCGGCGGCAATACTGGTTCTAACACAGGTTCTAACACAGGTTCTTCAACAGAAACTGGTAATGGAACTGATGTTGTTGATGATGATTGGAATTACTCAGACATTAAGGGTGTTGTTACAACTAAGAGTGATAATCCATACTACACTTTGAACAATCAAGATAACGAGAAGATTCCTAATCGTGTATTGGGTAAGGATTCATCTTGGAAAGTCGATCAAGTTCGTGTTAATAAAGCTGGTGTCACAGAATATCGTGTTGCAACTGGCGAATGGATTTACGCTGACGATGTGGTTCTTAACCAAAACAACGCTGAAGATGGCGATTGGACTTACACACCAGTTCAAGGTATTGTCACAACTAAGACTGATCAAAAACAATATCAATTGAATAATCAAGAAAATGAAGCTATCGCAAATCGTAATTTGAAAGAGAACTCTTCATGGAAGACTGATCTTTATCGGACTAACAAGGAGGGTGTCAAACAATATCGAGTTGCGACTGGTGAATGGATTGATGCCGGTAATGTTGACTTCAATCAGGCTAAAGCTGATTTTTGGACTTACGCATCTGTAAGTGGTGTAGTTAAGACCAAAGCTGGTCAAACTGAATATCAATTGAATGATCAAGAAAACAGAGCTATTGCACATCGTGAGTTGGATGAAGAAACTTCATGGAAGACGGATCTCTATCGTACTAATGAAGCGGGAGTAAGACAATATCGAGTTGCAACTGGCGAGTGGATTGATGCTAATGACGTTGATTTTGTAAATAGTAGTAAGACTAACGATGAAGGCTGGATTTACACTTCAGTTAATGGAATCGTTACAGTTGAATCAAAACAACCAAGTTATCCATTGAATGATCAAAATAATAATGCAATTGCTAACCGTGATTTGATTAAAGACTCATCTTGGAAGACTGATCAATATCGGACTAACCGAGAAGGGGTTAAACAATATCGCGTTGCGACTGGCGAATGGATCGATGCTAACGACGTTGTCTATGAACAAGCTGTTGATACAGGTATTTTCAGAGATGGCCGCAAGGTTAGTGGAATCATTAATCTCGATAGAACGAATATTCTATATACGCTCTATTCTAGAGAGAATGAGGTTATCGAAGATTATTCTCTAGGCGAGGAAACATCTTGGAAGACTGATTATAAAGCTCAAGATGTCAATGGCGATACTTATTATCACGTTGGCGACAATGAGTGGATCAAGGCTGAAAAGGGTGTTCACTTCAATAACTACGCTTGGTATTAAAATTTTTTTAGAGCGGGAATGCGATTAAATTCCCGTCTTCCATAAAAATTGGGAATGCATTGGAACGCTATGGACGCGATTTGAAGCTAATAATTTTACACTTTGTGCAAAATTATGGATCTCCAAAGTCGGTCTCAATGTAAGTGGCAAAGCCACTAACATTGATTTCATAGCTGAAGGCATTCCCAATTTTTATTCCATACTAAATAGTATTTAGAGTGTTTAGTTAGAGAGAAATAATTATATTCGATATATTTTGTTTTTAAAGTAAAAGACGTTCATATCAACCGTAGGGTCAATATGGACGTCTTTTTTAGTATGAGCGATCCTATTTTTATTGAACAAAGTAATCTTGATAATCTTTAACGTAATTTGTAATTGTACGAGGTGCGTGACCTAGGATTTTCGCTGTTTCGTTAGTAACTGTCTTCGCATTTCCGAGTTGGGTGATTAAATAGAGCATTACCATAACATTGACGAAATTTTTTGGTAGACCACGTTGCAACATCGTTTTCCTAAATTTCAATAGACTAGGTTTGCTGTAAGTAATTTTAGTGCCTAAAACTTTAGTCATAACTTCAGCGATTTCATAGTAATTCAAAGCAGCGGGGCCAGTGATGTTTAGTTTTTGATGAAGATATTTATCATTTAACAAAACAATTCCAGCCACTTCGGCAATATCTCTGGTATCGATGAAACTGGTCCGTGATCTACCAGCAGGGATGAAGAGGTCGTGATTTTTGACGATATCTTCACAGTGAGTTGTATTCAAGTTTTGCATAAAGAAGCTAGGACGGATAAAGGTGTAAGGTAGGTTCAATTCTTCAATCATGTTTTCAATTTGATGATGTGGGGTTCTCGGGTTCTTTTCGACGCCTAAGAGTGAAACGAAAACAACTTGTTCGATTTGTTGGGTCTGCGCATATTTCAAAAATGGCAACATATCAACTTTGGGATTAGCTAATTGTGGAGGACGGACGAAGAATACTTTGGATACGCCATCGAATGCTTTTGGAAAGGTTGATGAGTCTAAAAAATCAAAATGTTCTATCTCTAAGTTAGGTAAGCCGTCGAATTTAGGCAGATCTTTGGCTAAATTGTGTACGCCAGCGACGACTTCAACTTTTTGAGTGGCACATAGATATTTGATGAGTGGAAAACCGATATTACCATTTCCACCAATGACTAATATTTTCTCCATAATCTTGCCTCGTTTACGTAATTTATTTTTGTACGACCAAACAATAGTCCTTTTTAAAAAATTATCAATATGGATAATAAAACGCTTGCTATAAAACGCGTTCGAGGGTCTACATTATACGTGGATCAAGAAAGGAAAGTGACAGTAATGTTTGCATATGTACAGATTTTTGATGGTAAGGATAATGTTTCGTATGGTTATGTTGATCTTTCTTTTGCTAAGAATGTACTTTCTATTTCGGGTTTGAAAGGAAATCTGCGTAAACGTGTTATTGAAATTCCGGCTGATCAAATCAGTGGGATTGAATCGGGTAAATATCAAAGCTGGAATCGAATGAGTTTCATGTATCAAGGTTTGAAGTATGTTTTTGTTTATAGTGGCTATGGTGGTTATAACTATTTGGAAGAACATCTTATGACTGAGATGATGGAATAGAAAAGACCAGTTTGCCTTCCATTTGTTTTTTTGTGTGGTTGGTTTGCTGGTCTTTTTTTCTTTCTTATTTTAATAACCATGGTTCTTTGCAATATAGTGGAAACGAGCTTCACAGGCCAATTTCTTCCGGTCAAGTCAACTATCTCTGCCAGCGCTTCGCTGCTGACTGAGATAGTAGTCTTGATCCTCGGAAATTCCCAGGCCTGTTCCGCTCTCTATGCCCTGTGCCAAGCTGCGTATCCTATTGTTGGGAAAATTCCAATTAATCGGTTAATTTGTTCACGGTCGAGTTGGAACTCTATTGCTGGTAACAATGCATTCACAGCATCTTGGGCTTGATCACTGACTTCTGTTACACCAAGTAAATGGCCGTCTTTATCGTGGATCTGTTTGCTTTCGGCAATTGGTTCTTTATCAACTTTGTAATACCAATAGTCAGCTAGGTCGTTGGTACTGATCTTGTAATCTTGTTTTTTAGCTTCATCCACGGAAATTCCTGCTTGGGCAATTCGTGGTGAGGTGAAGACTACTGATGGGATAACGGGATACTTGATGGCATCGGTTGTTTGTCCGGAGAATAGTTTCATTAGATACATGGATTCGAAGTAGGCTGCTGGTGTGACTTTTGGTAGGTCATTGGAAAGGACATCCCCAGCTGCGTAAATGTTGTCAACGTTTGTTTGTAGATGATCGTTAACAAAAATTCCGGTCTTGTCGAATTCTACGCCGACTTTATCCAAACCAAGTCCACCTAAATTAGGGATACGTCCGGTTGCGTCTAAAATCCAGTCGGTATCGAGAGTTTGGTTGTCGCCGTATGTTACTTGATAACCACTGTCAGTTTTAGAAAATTCTTGAACGTTGGCATTTTCGATGAATTTTACGCCACGTTCTTTCAAGTCAGCGACGACTTTTTCAACGTATGGTTGATAGAAGTCTCTTAACACTTTGTCCGAATGAAGCATCATGGTGATGTCAGCACCAGCTTCGTTGGCGATGGTAGCGAACTCCATCCCGATATAGCCAGACCCGACGATAGTGATTTTTTTAGGTAGATTCTTGAGATTCATGAAGTCTTCACTGTCATGTGCGAGTTCTGTTCCGGGAATATCCAAACGATGAGGTTTGAGGCCGGTCGCAATCACGATTTTTTCGGCAGTGATTTCAGTTTTGCCGTCGACTATTACGGTGTGATTGTCTTTGAATTCGGCGTGTCCATGAATGATAGTGGCGCCAGAACTTTCCAAACGGTTAGTCAAACCTTGTGGCAAAGCGTCGATGATTTCTTGTTTATGTTCGACATTTTTAGTCCAATCAATTTTTAGTTCACCTTTAAGGATACCGTTCATACGTTGGGCTTCACGGGTCATTTTAACTGGTTCATCTAGTGTGATCTTGGCATTACAACCACGATTGGGACAAGTTCCACCAACGAGTCCACTTTCAATCACACCAACGGAAACACCTGTTGCGGCAAGTGGTGCACCACCATCGAATGTTGCGTGTCCGGCACCAATATAGAGCACATCATAATCGTATTTTTTTGACATAGTATCCCTCCAAAATTATTTTATATTTCCAATGTAAAGCATTTCTGATGTCATGACAATTAATATGGTATGCGGTTACGAAGATTTTTTTGTCAGATGAGTTTCCCAGTATTAAAATAATCAAAAAGAAGGAGAACAGAAATGGATGTTGAAATAAAACGTGACGGTTTAACTTTGCGGGGGACACTGGTTAAACCGCAAACTGAGGAATTTAATTTGGTTGTTTTGATGCATGGATTTACTTCCAACCGGGGAATAGATCCAGATCAATTGCTTTATCAATTGGCACAACGTTTTGAAGCCGAAGGGATGGCTACTTTGCGTTTTGATTTCAATGGTCATGGTCAAAGTGACGGTCGTTTCCAAGATATGACTGTCTTGAATGAGATTAGCGATGGCAAGGCAATTTTGGATTACGCCCGCAGTATCAAAGGAGTTAAGAAGCTCTATTTGGTGGGTCATTCTCAAGGTGGAGTGGTCGCTAGTATGATTGCTGGTTACTACCATGAAAAAATTGATAAGTTGGCACTGTTGGCGCCAGCCGCAACCCTACGAGATGATGCTTTGAAAGGCAGCACTCAAGGATACACATACGATCCGCAAAATATTCCGGATACATTACCAATCAAAAAAGGGTTAACGTTAGGCGGCTTTTATCTACGGACAGCTCAAACTTTGCCAATTTATGACGTTGCCAAAGAGTATCAAGGTCCAGTTTGTTTAGTACATGGTTTGAAAGATACCGTTGTTGATAAGATTGCTTCAACTCGTTACGATGATGTTTATCAAAATGATCAGTTGCACTTATTAGATGATGCCGATCATGGATTTTCAGTAGGCAACTCACGTCAAGAAGCTTTAAATATTACGACTGATTTTCTTCTAAAATAAAAACAGACTCATTAAGTATTCGAGACACATAAATGTGTTTGAATTTCTTAATAGAGTCTGTTTTTGTTTAGTATTTAGATTTTGAAATGATTGGCAAACGAGTTGGATTTAGTCCGGAGCAACAAGGAAATTGGCTCAGCCATGAGATTTACCTTAGCGATTTATCGCTTAGGTAAAGGTCGAACTTGAAGATCCATGATTTTTCACGAAGTGGAAAATTATTAGCTTCTAGTCGGCCCATGGCGTTCCAGCCAAATTTCCTTGTTGTGGAGGACGGCAGTTTTAGTCCTTAAAATTAAGAATATTTTCAATTGATTCACGTTTGGATTTATAAGTATTAATAGTAGCGTTTTTAGGATAACCAATAGAAATACCGATAACTAAGGATTCATCGTCGGGAATATCCATTTCTTGGCGGATAACTTCAGGGAAACGAACACTGTTATACGTGGGAATGGTATCAAGTCCCTTATCTTTAGCCGCAAGCATTAAAGTTTGGGCAAAAGAACCGATGTCAAAAATTGACCAGAGTGAAGAGTTCTTAGGAATCGTTAGAAAAATTATGGTTGGTGCGTGATATAAGTTGGTGCTGGCGGAACTCATTTTTTCGTGAGCTTCGTTAAAAGTTGCAAAGTGATGCACAATCTCATGACGCCATTGCTTCATATTGGCTTGTGTTTCAGCGCTCCAGTCTTCACGATGCATGACAGGAAAGTCAGGATCACCTTTTTCATCTTCTCGTTCGACATAAATATCCTTAATCGTTTGTAACGTTTGACCTGAAGCAACGTAAACTTTCCAAGGTTGCGAATTGACCCATGAAGGTGCACGTTGAGCTAATTTGATAATTTCAGTTAAATCAGATTTGGAAACAGGCTGATCTTTGAAATCACGCACTGAATGACGTTTTGATACGGTATCTTTAAATTCCATATGGTTTCCTTTCTGGTATTACTAAAAGTTATAGTAAGCCATTGTTAATAAGTATTTAACATTATCATAATCAATCTCTATAATGAAATCAATCAATGAGTTAGGAAATGAGGTAGTCGTTTGGCATCGAAATTAGATTTAGAAACACCAGCTTATAAAGAGATTCAAAAGTATATTGATATCAATCAGAGATTAGTTCAAGAACTGAATACTGGTGCACATGATACTGATGAAGTTCGTAAAGTAGTCAGCCAAATCACTAATGAGAAAGTTGATTCAGCGACTGAAATTCGTTTACCTTTTTACACTGATTATGGACGTAATTTACATATAGGTAAGAATGTCTTCATTAATGCTGGTGTAACTTTCACTGATTTAGGTGGAATTTATCTAGGCGATAACGTTCTGATTGGTCCTAATGTGACGATTGTTTCGGTTAATCATCAAATTGACCCCAGTCAGAGACGTAACTTAGATTTGAAACCAGTTCATATTCACGATAACGCTTGGTTAGGTGCTAATGTCACAGTTACACCGGGAGTAGTTATCGGAGAGAATTCAGTCGTTGGTGCGGGAGCTGTAGTAACCAAAGATGTCCCCGCTAATACGATTGTGGCTGGAGTACCAGCTAAGATTATTAGAAAAATTGAGGTAGAAAATTAATGAGTTTAACAGATAAAGTAGTTGTAATTATGGGAGCTTCTAGTGGTATTGGTGCCGCTACCGCAAAACTTTTAGCCAGTGAGGGTGCTAAGGTAACTATCGCTGCTCGAAGAATGAATCGCTTGGAAGAAATTAAAAAGGATAATCCAGATGGTGATATTCTGGCCGTTGAAGCAGATGTTACTAAGGCTGATGAAGTTCAAAATGTGATTGATAAGACCGTTGAAAAGTATGGACGTGTCGATGTCTTATTCAATAACGCTGGAATTATGCCAGTTAATAATTTGGATCAAATTGCACGCGACGAATGGCAAAATATGATGGACATTAATGTTAAAGGTGTCCTAAATGGTATCGCAGCTGTTTTACCAACTATGAAGAAGCAAAAAAGTGGTCATGTGATTACGACATCATCAGTTTTGGGCTATGAAGTTTTGCCAGGATATGCGGCTTATTCAGGTACTAAGTACGCTGTTCGTGCAATCATGGAAGGACTTCGCCAAGAGGAACATCAGAATAATATTAAAACCACGATCATTGCCCCAGGTTCCGTTAAAACAGAACTTTTTAATTCGATCAACAATGACGAAGTACGTAATGGTTTGAAAGATGCCATGAAACAACCGGGCTCAGAAATGATGGCTCTTCAACCAGAAGAAATCGCTTCAGCAGTGGCTTTTGTGATTAATACGCCAGCTAACATGGCAGTGAATGAAATGGTAATTCGTCCAACAGGACAAAAAGTATAGTTTAAATCTATAATAGAAGCGGTTACAAACAAGGAGGATTTTAAATGACAGTTTTTGATGAAACATTTACGATGAATAATGGTGTTAAGATTCCTAAATTAGCTTTAGGTGTTTGGGAAATTCCTGATGATCAAACAGCTGACGCTGTAAAGAATGCAGTTAAGATAGGCTATAGACATATCGATACAGCTCAAGCTTACGGCAATGAACGTGGCGTCGGTGAAGGTGTTCGCAATGCTGGAATACCTCGTGATCAACTTTTCGTTAATTCAAAGGTTGCGGCTGAAATTAAGAATTATGATGAGGCTAAGAAATCCATTGATGAAACTTTGAATAAGATGGGCTTAGATTACTTGGATATGATGATTATCCACAATCCACAACCTTGGAAAGAGGTTAATCAAGGCAACGACCGTCACTTTGAGGGTAATTTGGAAACATGGCGCGCAATGGAAGACGCTGTTAAAGCTGGTAAGTTAAAGACTATCGGTGTATCAAGTTTCCAAAAGGAAGACTTAGATAATTTGATCAAGAATAGTGATACTAAACCCGCTGTCAATCAAGTTCAAATTCATATTGGCGATACACCAACTGATATTATCAAGTATTCACAAGATAACGGGATTGTCGTTGAGGCATTCTCACCAATTGCTCATGGTGCCGCAATGAATAATGATCTAATCAAGAAGATGGCTGCTAAATATAACGTCAGTGTGCCACAATTGTGCATTCGTTACGATTGGCAATTGGACGTAGTTGTTTTACCTAAGACAGCCAACCCAGATCATATGAAGTCAAACGCTGATATCGACTTTGAAATTTCTGAAGAAGATATGAAGACTTTGGCCAAACTTGACCAAATGGAATATGGCGATGCCAGTGTATTTCCAGTCTTTGGTGGAAAAATTTAAAATATAACAATTAGTACAAAAAAACGTTTATATTGACCGATGTTGCGGGTTGATATGAACGTTTTTTGATTTAAAAATATTTTTCAAGATAAAAGATTATATTCAGCATCACTAACTGGATCACTCCAGATCGGTTTACTGTTAGACCAATCTTCAAGAATTAGATGAGTGAAATAACTATCCTTAGTAGCACCGTGCCAATATTTGACTCCAGCGGGAACCTTAACAATGTCGCCAACAGTTAGATGTTTAGCCGCTTTTCCTTGCTCCTGATACCAGCCTTCTCCGTCAGTAACCATCAAGATCCGTGCTGATGGTTGAGAATGCCAGTTGTTGCGAACACCAGGAGAGAAAGTTATGGAACTGGCAATCATAGGATACTCAAAGTTAGGGATTTCATGGGTCCATATAGTTCCATTGTAATAAGGATTGTTGGTGATTTTTTGACCAAGACCAAATTGACTTTTAGGTTCTGTGATATTCATGATTTCCTCCTAAGTTGACGAATAATAAATAACATGATATTTTTCAAATAATAATTAAAGTAGAGGAACGCTTGATGATTGATTAGAAATAACCACAACCGAACTATAATACAAAGGAAAAATAATGAAAGATATTAGATTTAGACTTGAAGAAAAATCCGATTATAGAGAAACGGAGACTGTCTTGCGTGAAGCCTTTTGGAATCAGTTTGCACCAGGCTGTATAGAACATTTTCTGTTACACAGTATCCGCGATAGCAGTGACTTTTTACCTGAATTAGACATTGTGGCAACCTATAATGGGAAAATAATTGCTAACATTGATTTTACTAAAAGCATGATCATTTCCGATGACGGGAAGAAATACACTACCTTATGTTTGGGACCAATTGGAGTGTTGCCAAGCTTTCAAAAAGAAGGAATCGGTGGAGCACTGATCGATTATGCTAAAAAACTAATTAGAGAAATGGATTACGATTACCGAGCAATTTTCTTATTTGGAGATCCTAACTATTATTCTCGACAAGGATTCGTGCCTGCTGAAAACTATACGATTAGAACTTCAGACAATTATTTTGCGGCTGCACATCAAGTTTGTCCACTTTATCCAGGTGCCTTAGATGGTATTACTGGAAGGTATTTTGAAAGTCCAGCATTTGTCGCTGATGAGTCTGCAGCAGAAATATTTGATAAACAATTTCCAGAGAAAGAAAAGCTGACAGGAGTGAAACTTCAACCAGTATTTAACAAGTTAGTTAAGATGGTCAAAAAGTATCAAGATTAAAACATTTATTTAACACGGAATAAAAGCATAATTTCTTCCGCTTAAACCAAATAAGGACGGTAACTCAAAATCGAGTTACCGTCCTTATTTACATTACCCACTAACGCTGATCTAATTGATGATTTTTTTGATGCAATTAATTTTTCACATATCTTAAAAATAGATGGTAATCAAAATCCCTCTTTTTCTATATTAGGCTCTTAAATTGTGATGATTTAAAAATAATAACTTTTGCTTATATTCCAATCAATAATGAAGGAAAATCATTAAAAAATAAAATGATTTCAAAAAAATGGTGTGTTCAAACTCCAATTAAGTCAAAACATCGTTTATTTTATAAATTAAATCATTTGAAGTATATAAGTTTATCGAAATATGGGCTATTTTTATTTTTATAGTGCTAAAATTTAGGGTATTAAGCTAATTAATTGCTCGTCGAAAATCGGAGGGGATTTTGTGATGAAAAAAAAGAATATTAAATATATAGGTAGCGCCGTCGCAGCCGCACTGCTTGCCGCCGGTTCTCCAATTATTATTAATCATGTGGTGCCTACAATTGTCGTTAAGGCAGCTGGAGAAATTCTTCCTCCAGATAAGGCACCTGCACCGGCAAAGGATATGCTGACAAATTTTAGGAACCAATTCGATGATAGATATATTTCAAGTACAGATAGTTTGGTAGCGGCTTTACAAAATATGATAAATACAGATAAGGGAACTAGTTTCTTTTACTTTAATCCCCAAAATCCACAGTATCTTTATGATATCCAAAATAATAAAGGTATAAGTGGATTAAAAGATCGAGATAAAGTTACGGAATTAGGCACGTCACCTGGATATTTTGGGACATCTGATAGTTGGGATTTAACAGACTATTATTATCGTGATATTAAGGGCTATTTATCAATTACTGTCGATGGTAAAAACTCCCCAGAAACACTTACTCATCTTGGTACGAATTCTAATGATTCCAATGACCCTAATGATCCTGATAGTCTTGCACAATTGGCATATGAAATTAAAAATAAAAATATTAAGTTGCCTATAACTGTTGGGGTTCACTTAGTTCAGAGTAAAGATTCTAAAGATGGTTATGGGACAACTTATCCACAAGGTTCTTTGTATGGTGTAAAGAGCGATTTAACAGATTTTTCTTTCAAAGTATATTCAAGTAAATTTGATATAACTAAAGATACTAATCAAGTGTCGGTATCGCATGGTACATCTATTTCGGATCAGAATAGTCCATTACAGAGTGGAAATGATTCACTTTCTGTAACTGATAATTTTTCTAATTTAACTAGTGATTCTGAAGATATGGGCAGAAAAGCTATTTACGGAAAACATCTCTTTAATTCAGCTAGTGCTGCTTTAGGGTATGCTCAAAGTAATACCTTTGATCCAAGTGATTCTACGAGCAAAGTAGAGGGCACTGTAGATAAAGATGGTAAAGCTGTTACGGGTGGACCATATTATCAAACTGTTTCTTTTAAGTTGGATAATGGAAAAGATAAAGCCATTGAATATATGTTAAGTGGTGCAGATGATGATTTAACAGGTACTGTAATTCAACCATATGAAACATATATCAATGGCAGTGATACTCAGGCCAAAGATGGTAAGGACTATGCTTTCAACAGGTTAACAAATCCGACAACCAAGCAAAATATCGGAATGTTGACTATCGTTCGACCAGTTGTTGTTGAGGGTACTATTGGTTCTGATTTAACTAACCCTAAAGTTGCCATAGGTTCTTCGGCTTCTTTAACGGATAATTCTATTTTGTCAGATACCTCTGGTGATGAATTAAAAGATGAATCAGGAAATGAAATTGCTAATAATGGAATTGAGATTGATCCAACTTATTATTCTGATAATGCAGCACAAAATGTGGCAAAGGATGCAGTTGTTGATGGAAAATTTGCTAAGACTGGAACGTACTATCGTAAAGTGATTTTTACCCTAGCTAGTGGGAGTACAAAGGGTCTTACATCCACAGATGGCAAAATCGATAGTGTCAATAATACTGTTACATTTTTACAGCCAGTTACAGTTCAAAATGGTGTCTCAGCTAATATTGCCAGTCCAGGTTCAACAGTTGGCAATCCAGTATCGGGTACTACCAGTGACGTTTCAGGGGATACATTAGGTAACGGAACTGATGAGACATTAATTGATCCTTCTCAAGGTAGTAATAAAGGAATTAGTTTTGGAACCGATTATTACGCTGATGATGGAAACAGCACTTATAGTGACATTCTAGATGGTAAAGCCAAAGCTGAACCTGGGGTTGTTGATGCCAACAATAATTTTGCTAAAGCCGGTGATTATCTACGTACGATTACCTTCTACTTAGTCAAGGGTACAATTGATACCAATAATTTTGAGGCCAGTGGTCAAACATATAGTCTGAATACAGATAACAACACTGTAACTTATATTCAAAAGGTTCATATAGCTCCTTCAGCCAACGTCACTAAGAGTATTGAGACTGTGACTGTAAATATAACTGGACAGGATGCCGAATCTGTTAAAAATTTAGCAGCGACAACAAATGATACATTAGGTTTGAAAAATTCAGCCGGCGATGTAACTAGTTTGATCGATACAACAAAAAATGATGACGGATTTACTAACGGTGTCAAATTTGGTACTACTTATTACACTGAAAATAGTATCGATAGTTCAGTTGGAGATTTGAATACTGCTGATACTACGCGTTATAGAGAGATTACCTTCTATTTAAACAAAGATATTACCAATATTGATTTTTCAAATAGTGGAGTAGTTGCTTCAACATCTAACACAGTAACCTTCTTGCAATCTATCTCTGTGAAGGAGGGAGTCAAAGCTGATGCAACTGCCACACTTAAGGAAAGTAATGTATCGGCTGATAAAATAGCTCCGACTGTAATGGAAGGTAACAATAATCTTATTAAAAGTATTACATATGAAACAAGTTGGTATGACACCCCTGAAGAAGCTTTGAATAGTGATGGGACTAGTATAGGATCATCCTCCCATATTTATGAACCAGCTGGTAGTAAAAAACTATTTGGATTAAATGGACAAGCAGTTTATCGTAAAGTTACTATCACGTTAAATGATGGAACTAGTTTAAGGGATAATATCCAATTTGATGCGAATGACATGAAATATACTATTAACGGCGATACAATTACCTATGCTCAAAAAGTTAATTTTATTTCTAGCACAGCAGAAGTAACTATCCCTGATAAGGATGTTAGTATTGGCTCAGTTCTTTCTGATAGTGAGATAAAAAACACGGATGATGCTGGGATGTCTATCGATATTACAGGAATATTTTCTATAGCCACATCGAAACCTTACAGTTTTGATGATGGCGCTGCAGTTGCTTATTCGGGTAAATTTTACGACAGTGTTGATGCTTTCAATAATGGCGAAGTGGATGACGGTGTGGTCAACAATGGTAACTTTGCCAAATCAGGAAGCTTCTACCGTGAAATAACTATCTCACTATATGATGGATGGGCTAGTGGTTTTGATTATAATGATCCTGATAGTAATTTTGTCAGTGTTGATACAACAGGGAATACAGTTACTTATCTTCAAAAGGTCAATGTAATAGCTCCAACTGTAACGTCTAGTATAACTGCAGCCAATGCTAGCGTTGGCGAAACGGCAGATAATGTATCAGATAATGGAACAACAGATATAACTACAAAGACAACATTAGATGATGGAACGACTCAAACAAGTTCAATCATTGATTCAACAAAAACAAGTTATGGAAATCAATACTTTACTAGTGCAACTAATGCTTTGAGCAACACTGATGGTACAGAGGGTCCATTTACAACTGCATCTGCCACTGATCCATATTATCGTCGCGTAACACTTACATTAATTACTGGTAAATTGCGTGATTATAATATAAATGGAACAAGTGGAACGGATTATATTGATAATGATGATGGCACAGTAACATTTGCCCAACCAGTTATGGTGGGTACTGCTGAAGTTACTCCAACACTTAAAGGAGATGTCACAGTTACTTCTGGTGAAGATATTTCTTCAGAGCAGGGTGAAGAAACTAATACGATTACAGGTGTTAACGGTACTTCACTCGTGGATAAAGTTACATTCGGAGATTATTATCCAGCAGATAATGACGATAAAGCTACGGCTTTAGCAGACATTCTAAATGGAAAGACAAGTGCAACAACTGACCCAGTAAATGGAACAGTTTATGGCAAAGCTGGAGCTTACTATCGTACAGTTATCCTTCATTTGAAGAAAGATGCCTTGAATTCTTATACAATCAAGGATGCTACAGATGCCCAAATTAATAAGAATGATAATACCGTAACTTATCTTCAAGAGGTTACTGTAACAGTCCCAAAAGTAACATCTAAAATAACTGGAGCCACTGCTAAGGTTGGCGAAACTGCAGGTGATTTAAAAGGTGAAAATAATGGGACAACAGATATAACATTAGATGACGGAACGGGTTCAATCATTGATGCAACAAAAACTAATTATGGAAATCAATACTTTACTAGTGCAACCAATGCTTTGAACAATATAAATGGAACAACGGATTCATTTACAGCAGTAACCACACCGGATAAACCATACTATCGTCTCGTGACGTTAACATTAGCTAATGGCAAACCGTTGCGTGATTATGCAATAAATGGTACAAGCGGAACAGATTATATTGATAATGGTGATGGCACAGTAACATTTGCTCAACCAGTTACTGTAGGTACTGCAGAAGCAACTCCAAAACTTAATGGCGATGTTACAGTTTATTCTGGTTCTGATGTTGCCTCAGAGCAAGGTAAAGAAACAAATACGATTACCGGTATTAATGACACTAAACTTGTGGATAAAGTAACATTTGGAGATTATTATTCAGCTGATAATACCGATGAAGCTGCGGCTTTAGTTGATATTCTTAGTGGAAAGACAAGTGCAACAACTGATCCAGTAAATGGAACAGTTTATGGCAAAGTGGGAACTTACTATCGTACGGTTATTCTTCATTTGACGGAAGGTGCCTTGAATTCTTATACAATCAATGGTGCTACTGATACTCAAATTAATACGAATGATAATACCGTAACTTATCTTCAAAAAGTTACGATAGCACCAATAGTGACAGTTCCAACCGTAACTTCTAATATGACAGGAGCCAAAGCTAAAGTTGGCGAAACTGTAAATCATTTAACAGATGATGGAGCAGCGAATATAACGTTAGATGATGGAACAGGTTCTTCAATCATTGATTCAACAAAAACAAGTTATGGAGATCAATACTTCACTAGTGCAACTAATGCTTTGAACAATATCGATGGAACGACGGGTGCGTTCACAAAAGTAACTACACCAGGTAAACCATATTATCGTCTCATAACATTAACATTAGCCAATGGCAAAACATTGAGTGATTATAAGATAAATGGAACGAGTGGAACAGATTATATTGATAATGGTGATGGAACAGTAACGTTTGCTCAAGAAGTGACAGTAACAGCACCAACAGTGACAATTCCATCTGTAACATCTAATATAACAGGAGCCAAAGCTAAAGTTGGCGAAACTGTAAATCATTTAACAGATGATGGAACAGCAAATATAACATTAAGTGATGGAACAAGTTCAATCATTGATCCAGCAAAAACAAGCTATGGAGATCAATACTACACTAGTGCAGCTAATGCCTTGAACAATATCAATGGGATAACGGGTGCATTCACAACAGTAACCACACCAGGTAAACCATATTATCGTCTCGTAACATTAACATTAGCCAATGGCAAAACATTGAGTGATTATAAGATAAATGGAACGAGTGGAACAGATTATATTGATAATGGTGATGGAACAGTAACGTTTGCCCAAGAAGTGACTGTAACAGCACCAACAGTGACAGTTCCATCGGTAATGTCTAATATAACTGGGGCCAAAGCTAAGGTTGGCGATTCTGTAAATAAATTAACAGATAATGGAACGGCAGATATAACATTAAGTGATGGAACAGGTTCAATCATTGATCCAGCAAAAACAAGCTATGGAGATCAATACTTTACTAGCGCGTCTGATACTTTGAATAATATCAATGGGACAAAGGATCCATTTACAACAGTAACCACACCAGATAAACCATATTATCGTCTCGTAACAGTTACATTGGCCAATGGCAAATCGTTGAGTGATTATGCACTAAATGGAACAAGCGGAACAGATTATATTGATAATGGTGATGGAACAGTAACATTTGCCCAAGAAGTAACTGTAAATAAAGCAGATCCAATAGCGGCAACAGTTAATACAGACACAGTAACTTCTACGGTTGGTAGTTCAGTATCAACATTACCTGGAGTTAACGACAAGTATACTGTGAACAAGACAGATGATAAGACACTTATTACATCTGTAGCGAGTGCGGGTGCTGTTTATAGGAGCTATGATGCTGGGCAATTAAGTGACCCTGTAACAAGCTTTGACATAGCTGGAAAATACTACCGTGTAATTACTTTCAATGCGGCTGATGCGGATAAGTATTCGTTTGCGGATAGCAATGTTATCTCTAATGAAAATGGAATAATCACTTATGCTCAACCAATTATCGTAAGTGAAGCAACAGTCAATCCAATAGCAGCAACAGTTAATACAGACACAGTCACTTCAACGGTTGGTAGTTCGGTATCAACATTACCTGCAGTTAATGGTAACTATACTGTGAACAAAGCAGATGATAATCAGACTATTACATCTACACCGATTGCTGGTGCTGTTTATAAGGGTTATGACGCCAAGACAAAGGAACTTAGCAATTCAGTAACAAGCTTTGATACAGAGGGAACTTACTACCGTATAATTACTTTCGAAGTTGCCAACGCGGATAAGTATTCGTTCGCTGATGGAAATGTTATCTCTAATGAAAATGGGAAGATAACTTATGCTCAACCAATTACCGTAAATAAAGCAACAGTCGATCCAATAGCAGCAAAAGTTAATATAGACACAGTAACTTCTACGGTTGGTAATTTGATATCAACATTACCAGTAACTAACGATAAGTACATTCTAAAAACTGTTGATGGGAAGACTATCAAATCTGAAGCAAGTGCAGAAACAACTGTATATAAGAATTACGATGTCGAAACAAAGAAGCTTAGTGATCCTGTAACAGGCTTTGATGCAGTTGGAAAATATTACCGTGTCATTACATTCAAAGTTATCAACGATAATGATCAATATACGTTCACTGATCCAAATGTTATTTCTAATAAAGATGGAGTAGTTACTTATATTCAAGCGATTACTGTAACAGCTCCAGAAGTAACTGCGGCAACGGTTAATATTGATAAAGTAACCTCTACAGTTGGTAGTTTGATATCAACGTTACCAGCAACTAATAAGAACTACACTTTGACCACTGCTGATGGAAAGACCATCACATCTACAGCAAGTGCAGGAACATCTGTATATAAGAATTACGATGCTACGACAAAGAAACTTAGTGATTCAGTAACAAGCTTTGATACAGTGGGAACTTACTACCGTGTTATTACATTCAAAGTTGCCGACGCTGATAAATATTCGTTTGCGGATGGCAATATTATCTCTAATGAAAATGGAGTAATAACTTATGTTCAACCAATCTCGGTCGGACAAGAAAGTGGAGCCAAAGTAAGTCAAGCTGTTACTGATACTAAGAATGTTAAGGTTGATGTTAACGGTGATGATTCAAGCTTAAGTTCTAAGGTCGGCTATTCATTAACGGATGCTGACGGAAATAGTTTGATTGATGCTCCAACTGCTGTTGCTGGCATTAGCTTTAGTCCTGAATACTATATTATGAAAGATAATACCTTAACGCCGGCTACTTCTAGCGATGCCCATGACTACACAATCTCCAAAAAGGGTACTTATTACCGTAGGGTTATCTTCAAAGTTTCGGCTAATACGATTGCTAACTATGACTTCAGTGCTATTAAGGGAGAAGTTAATAAGACTGATAGTACGGTTAGTTTTCTTCAAAAGATTGATGCTTCAACTAACCCTGCTACGGCAACTATTACCAGCCCAAGTGTTAATTACGATACTTCATCTGATGCAGCCAGTTTGAAAGATCCAACTGGTGTAACTTTAAAAGATGATAAGGGAGATACTATTAACTCTGGCAATCCAACCTTTAGCGGTATTTTCAGCACCAAGGAAAATGCTCAGAATGCTACATCTGATAATGGTAATGTTACTGGTGATTTGAAGGAAGGTTCTTACTATCAAAGAGTTACCTTCCCATTAGCTGAAAATGACAATAATGCTTATGACTTTGGTGATGGAATAGTTTCTCAAGATGGTAAGTCAGTAACTTATATTCGTGAAATCACTGTTAAACCAAGCACTGGTGGTGGATCAAATACCGGTGGTAATACAGGTAACAACACTGGAAATAACAATGCTGGTACTGGAGATGAAGATGATTGGACTTACTATTATGACAATTATGGTGTGGTCACAACCAAGACTGGTCAAGATTCATATCAATTGAATAACCGTGCAAACGAAGCGATTGAGAATCGTGAATTAGCTAAGGACACTTCATGGAAAACTGACCAATATCGTACAAATCGTGCGGGAGTCAAACAATATCGTGTTGCAACAAACGAATGGATTGATTCTAACGATGTATACTTTGCCGAAAAATCAACTGGAGATGAAGATGACTGGACCTACTACTATGACAGTTATGGCGTAGTCAAAACTAAGGCTGATCAAAATTCATATCAATTGAATAATCGTGCTAACGAAATGATTAAGAACCGTGAATTAGGTAAGAATACTTCATGGAAAACTGATCAATATCGTACAAATCGTGCGGGAGTTAAACAATATCGTGTTGCGACAAACGAATGGATTGATTCTCGTGATGTATACTTAATTGATAATGAAGATGATTGGACATATTACAAAGATGCTGGTGTTGTTAGAACAGTTATTGGACAAGATTATTATTCCTTGAAAAACTGGACGAATGAAACAGTAAAGAATCGTGCTCTAATTAAACAATCATCATGGAAAACTGATCAATACCGTACAAATCGTGCAGGAGTTAAACAATACCATGTTGCAACGAACGAATGGATTGATTCACATGATGTAACTTTTATTAAAGATATTAAAGGTATCGTCAATGTCGATGAAACTAGTTCTTATTACACGGTTTACAATATCGATCGTGAAGTTGTAACGAATCGTGCACTTAAAAAAGACACTTCATGGTTGACTGATAGACAGGCTATTGATCCAGCTGGAAATGTTTATTATCGAGTAGCAACAAATGAATGGATAAAACAAGTTAAAGGTGTTTATCTAGACACTAATGCTTGGTATAAGTAAAAATAAAACGTTTATTCAAAAGAAGACTCTAGGGTCTTCTTTTTTCGTAATTAAATATAGCCCTAAAATATTATTTGATGAAAATAGATTTGCGATAGCATATACGCTACCATAAGTCTGTTATTTAAAATATTCGTGTGAGATTTCCTTAAGAAAGGGCGTATTGATTATGAGTAAATTAGAATCTTATATAAATAATAGAAGTAAGAAAAGTCAAAAATTTTCTCAATCGTATAGAGAGGAATCAAAAAGACTGGATGTTGCTTTAGCAGTTAAAGATTTAAAATGAATGTTAGTTTGGATATTTTGAATGAAATTGCTGATGCTACTGGAACTAGGCTAGAAATTAAATATGTTGAAAAAGTGAAAAAAAAGAAGGCCTGTAGGTCTTCTTTTTTTTCACCAAATTTTAATTTTGAAAAGTTCCTTTAAAGCGGAGAGAATCAAGGTTGGCAATGCGGGAACAAAGATAACTACTGGATAGATCCATCCTGGTAAGGTAGCTGTACCCATAACTACGTGGAAGAGTGGAATTAAGGTAACAAGAATGGAAGTGACAGCGGCAAATGCTACAGCTAACAACAATCTATGATTTTCAAAAGGATTTCTTCTGAATAAGGTGTAGGAACTACGTGCATCAAAGACTTGCCATAACTGTCCGAATGCTAAGGTCAAGAAGGCAACTGTTTGTGTTTCGTTAACACTCATGCCGGATCTAGCTGACCAGATGAAACTGAGATAAACGAGAAGCCCCATGGCACTACCTCTGATTAGAACACGTGACCAAGTGTAATTGGCCAAGATTGATTCGTTAGGATCACGAGGCTTTTCTTTCATAATATCGGCTTCGGCAACGTCATAACCTAGAGCAAATGAAGGTACTGAATCACTGATCATATTGATCCAAAGAACCATTAAGGCGGTTAGAGTTGGTGTCTCAGCGGGAACATTTCCAACTCTGCTATTGAAGAATAGTAAACCTAAGAATAGACTCAAAATTTCGGCCACATTGGTGATCAATTCGTGGCGCATGAAGTTTTTAATATTAGCATAAACAGTTCTACCACTTTGAACAGCTTTTTCGATAGTTGTAAATTGATCATCTAGCAAAATTAAATCGGCAGAATCTTTTGTAACGTCGGTACCATTAATACCCATGGCGATACCAATATCGGCTGCTCTCAAAGCAGGGGCATCATTGATACCATCACCAGTCATAGCGACGACTTGCTTGTGTTTTTGTAGTTGCTTGACGATTCGCTGTTTGTGTTCTGGAGCGACACGGGCATAAACGTTAGTATTAACAACTGTTTGATAAAGTTCATCATCGGTCATCTTTTCAATATCGCTACCACTAACTACTTTGGCATTTTTTGAATCAACGATACCTAGGTTGTAGGCAATGGCACGCGCGGTATTGGCATGGTCACCAGTAATCATAACGACGGAAACTCCAGCATCATGAAGAGTATTGACGGATTCATTAACTCCAGGACGTGGAGGATCCATAATACCAGCAACTCCGACAAGTGATAAGTTGGTTTCAAGACTTTCGAGGGTACCATTTTTCGCTTCATCTTCAGTAAGTTCGCGGTAACCAACGGAAATGGTTCTTAAAGCGTCATTGGCAAAGTTGTCGATAATACCTAAAAATTTGGATAGTGCTTCTTGAGTGGTAACTTGCACATTGTTCAATAGAATATTACTACAGTTGCTTAAAAGGACATCAGGAGCTCCTTTAGTATAAATTCGGTAACCATCATCGTTTTTAACGACAACACTCATCATTTTTCGTTGACTAGTAAATGGGAAAGTTCTAGTTATAGTATTAGTTTTTAATAATTCATCTTTGGTTAAACCAGCTTTTTTACCTAAGACATTTAAAGCTATATCAGTTGGATTACCAAAAGGAACCACTTGACCGTCCTCTTCTCTGATAACTGACTCATTACAGAGGACGGCACCTTCTAGGAAAGTGGAAGGTTTGGCTTCGATACCATCTTCAGTTTCAATTTTTCCAGTTGTGGAGTAACCAGATCCAGAAACGTTATAAGTATATTGACCATCATAAAGTCTGGTGGCAGTCATTTTGTTTTGTGTTAATGTACCGGTTTTATCGGAACAAATGTAAGAAGTACTGCCCAGTGTTTCCACACTTTTTAGAGATTTGATCAAACCTTTGTTCTTGGCCATTTGAGCGGCTCCAATGGTTAAAACGATAGACAAAACGGCGGGTAAAGCATCTGGTATAGAGGATACTGCCAACGCAATCGAAGTGGATAGGATATTGGTAATTGATTCAACACTCAATTCGCCGGCTCTGAGGATACCAATAACTAAAGTAAGAATAACGATAACACCAGAGAAGTACATTAGGATTCTGGTTAACCTACTGATTGTATTTTGTAAAGGAGAAGGTTTTTCTTCAACTGATGAAATAAGGTCGGCAATATTACCAAGTTCAGTATTTGTACCAATGCCGACAACGATGCCGACACCTTGTCCATTAACGACAGTGGAACCGGAATATCCCATGTTAACCCGGTCGGCGATACCAACATCTTTATCAATGACTTTAGTGTTTTTTGAAACGGCATCGGATTCACCAGTAAGGTGTGATTCGTTGACTTGAAGTTCATCGGTTGTTATCCAACGAACATCAGCTTCAACGAAATCACCGATTTTGACTTGAAGTAGGTCACCAACAACAACTTGATTGGTCGGAATTTGTCGCCATTCACTATTACGAAAGGCGGAAACGAAACGATCATTCATTTGTCTCAAAGCGTTCAGACTCTTTTGGGCATTAACTTCTTGCCAAAAACCTAAGAGTGCATTAATGATGATCAAAATCAAAATGGATATGGCCTCATAGAGTGATTCCATACCATGTTCCGCGTCTCCTTGAGCTTGAAAAGCATAGACAGAGCTTGCAAGAGATAGAATGACTGCACCGAGTAAGACGATAACAATTGGCTCTTTGAAACTCCTTAGAAAAATTTTCCAATAAGGATCATTCTCTTTTTCAGGTAACTTGTTCTCACCATATTTTTCACGACTCTGCTTAACTTGCTCGTCAGTTAAACCCGTATTCTCATTGACTGATAATTGTTTTAGAACTTCGTCTTTAGTTTGTTCATAAAATTGTTTCATAAGGTTAATTCCCTCCATCATCAAAGTGAATAAAGGCTATGTTCATAAAAGAATTCTATTTGTGAAAGATTGTGTTGTTTCAAATTGGAATCCATTTATGTGAGCGATTATAGCAGTGGCCTTGTGATAATTCTATAATCCTGTTTAGACATATTATTAATAGGATATTTATTGTGAAGTTATTGTTGCCATCATAGGTACTTAAAGAAAAAATATTAGTTATAGATAGGTTGTATAGAGAATATTTTTTAGTTTGAATCTAGATAAACAATTAGGAATTTTGTGAATGAGTAGGTATGATTAAGTTATTAGAATTCATACTGATTAGGAGAAACATTATGGCTGAAAAAATTGATATCGATCAACTAACAACGGAATTCTCAAAGAGTTTTAAATACGCTTCTATATCCGATTACGATCCAGAAATGATTAAAAATATTGTCGGTGGATTCTACAAAATGATGGAAGAAACGGGATATCCGGACATTACCAAGTGGGATGGCGGCTTGATTTTTGATGTGCTGATGGGTGTTACTGAAGAAGCTGTTAAAGACGGGGATGAACGTGATGTCGATACCTTGTTAGTCTTCTTAGAAGTTATTCAATCCTTTATAGGCTTTTTGTCCGATACGAAGAAGATACCCTTGAGTTCTCAAGAATTAGATAGAGTGTTTTCCGAATACGATGATCAAATGGATTCACTTTTAGGACCCGAAGAGTATCACGAATATGACGATCCCAATTTACCTCAGTGGTTGGAGTATGTAGCAAACGATATTTCAGAATATACTGACGATTGGGTTGATGCCTATGTTGAGAGTTCAGCCTGGGAAAAACGTCAAAAAGGTGTCGATGAGTCAATCTTGAGAATGGCAATGGCAGCTTTGACCGATACGGCTTATAACCAGTACCGTAAAACTCCTAAGAGTTGGACAAAAAAAGCTATTCACGGAGTTTTGACATCTTACTTTATTAAAAATGTTAATTTTGAAGCCGATGAATACGCTCATATTGTGCCAGCATTGTCAGGTCTATTGGATTATGTTGTTGATCAAGGATGGCTTAATAAAAAGCGAGCAGCTGATTATCAACGTTTTTTGAAAGCATCTGAAGCTGAAATGATTGAATTGTCCAAGGACAGTAACAATTTTGGGGATGCCAAGTTATTAGCGGTGAAGATGCTTGAAAGTGGGATTGATATCAGTGATGAAAAATCGGTAAGAGATTTTATTACCGATATTAATAAGCAAGGTGGCGTGAGTTACCTAAGAAAGTTGGATAATGATTCAAAGAAAACTAAAGATATCGGCAATGTAGAAGAACTGGCTAAAGATTTTGATCCTGATCCTCAACGAAAGTTTTTAAATTCACCCCATTTACCAGAATTAGATGGTAAAAAATGGAATCAAGCTACAGCAATTCATGTACACGAATTGGGCGTTGATTACGGAACCGAATTAGCTTTGAAACGAGATAAATATGTTTTGCCCGTTGAAATTAGTGTGTCTGTCGTAGTACTTTCAATCAGTCAGATGATCGATGTCTTATACGCACAACATTTACAAGCACCAGATGAATGGACAATCGCCACATGGCAAGAATTCAGTAGTTGGTTAAAAGAGAATCAGACTAAGGAACAATACGATCGAACGGTTAGACTATTAGAGTCATTGATGATGTTTTTAAAAGATAGAAAAGTTCTTTCTTCCAAGAATGCCAAAGAAATAAATTCTGTTATTCAAGGAAAAGTTGTTTCACTAGACGAAGCTCGTGGTCGTAAAAATCGCGACAAAAAGTGAGTATACATCTTTTGTATACTACCATGTCATTTTAGTAATTTTTTTATTCAAGATTGGGCCTTATACTAATGTCATTGATTAAGAAATGATCCATTAAAAGAGAGGTTCAATTATATGACAGACATTACAAACTTTAAATTAAACGACGGTACAGAAATTCCATCTTTCGGTTTCGGTACTTTCCAAATTCCTGCAGATGGTTCAACTTACAAAGCAGTTAGTGATGCTTTGAAATTGGGTTATCGTCACATTGATACAGCTGTGGCTTATTTCAACGAACAAGAAGTTGGTAAGGCTATTAAAGATAGCGGTATTGACCGTGATCAAATCTGGGTTACCTCAAAACTTTGGCTCCAAGATTTTGCCTATGAAGACGCTAAGAAAGCTATTGATCTTTCACTTCAAAAATTAGGTTTGGACTACATGGATCTTTATTTGATTCACCAACCATACGGCAAAGTTGATGAAGCTTGGAAGGCTATGGAAGAAGCTAAAGCAGCTGGCAAGATTCGTTCAATCGGTGTTTCTAACATGACACCTAAGATTTGGAACAAATGGGTACCAAACTTTTCTACTATGCCAAGCGTTAACCAAATTGAATACAATCCTTATTTCCAACAAAAAGAATTGCGTAAGATCATGGCTGAAGCACACGTAACGCTTGAAGCT
Source organism: Companilactobacillus sp. HBUAS56275 (assembly GCF_036913655.1). Classification (NCBI taxonomy): domain Bacteria; kingdom Bacillati; phylum Bacillota; class Bacilli; order Lactobacillales; family Lactobacillaceae; genus Companilactobacillus; species Companilactobacillus sp. HBUAS56275. The sequence goes on along the minus strand of NZ_JAYKKK010000004.1, from coordinate 91,370 downwards.
TGGGCACCACTAGGCCAAGGTAGTAAAGATTTATTTGCGGAACCATTATTGAATGATTTGGCTAAAAAGTATGGCAAGGATGTTGGTCAAATTATCCTTCGTTTCGAGCATCAAGAAGGCGTGATCGTCTTTCCTAAGTCTGTTCATGAGGCACGTATCAAGTCGAACAAAGAAATCTTTGACTTTGCTTTAACTTCAGATGAAATGGATGCTATCCGTAATTTGGATCGTAATGGTAAAGGAATGCACAATCCTGATGACGATGGCGTTGAAGAAATGTTGTTGAACGCTTTCGATGTTCATGCAAATGATTAGGTAAGTTTTTCTAAATTATGAGTAATGCTTCTACAAAATAAGGATTTAAAGTTTAATGGTTATCCACACTGATGATTTCAATCAGACTGTGGGTAACCATTTCTTGTATTACTGAAAGTAATGATTATCTATAGAATATAAGTATTAGACATAATAAATATTTGATTCTATCATATAGATAATTTCAGAAAATGGTGGGATAAAAGATGAAACTTTTCAAAGGTACTCTACTCATTGTAGCTGCATTGATATTATTGATAGGCTGTGGTCAGAAAGGAGAACAGACATCTAGTCAAGCTGATTCAAAAAATAGAATTGGCCGAGTAACGACATCTGAACCAAGGACTAATATGAAAATTATAGTTTCAATTAATGGTACAAGACTAAAAGCTCATTTAAATAATTCTAGTGCGGCTAAAGCTTTTGCTAAAGAATTACCAACTACTTTGAGTTTTAGGGATTATGCAGGCTTGCCAGAGAAAATTGCTGATTTAAATCATGGTTTGCCAACTAAAGGTATGCCTAGTGGACATACTGGAACTAAAGGATCAATTGGTTATTGGTCCCCAGATCAAAGAATTGTCTTTTATTGGGGAACGGAAGAGTACTATGAAGGAATTCACATTATTGGTAAGTTTGATTCTACTAATTATCAAGATGTAATTAAAAATATGGGTAATAACGTCAAAATTACAATTTCTAAGGATTGATTCTATGAAGAGAATAATTATGAATGTCTTGTTATTAGGAGTGCTATTGATGACTGTGGGATGTAATAAAAAATCTATTAGTGAAAATGGTAATGGACCATCTGCGGGTAAGGTTACGAATGTTAAAACTAAATCTGTTAATGATCGAGTCTGGCATGTGAAATATAAGGGTGAGGATATTTACGGTCATATATATACAGCTAAAGATCACCCTAAGAAAATGCCGATTGCCATTGTTTCTCATGGCCTGGGAGGCAATTATCAAGAACTAGAAAGTTATGCAAAAAATTTAGCTAATCAGGGATATTTAGCATATTCATTTGATTTTCCCGGTGGAAGTTATGATGGTCAAAGTACTGGTGTAAAGCAAACACAAATGTCAATCATTACAGAGGAACAAGATTTGTTGGCTGTGAAAGAGGCATTGCAAAAAAGAGATGATACATTAGAACATCAGGTCCTTTTAGTTGGTGGTAGTCAAGGGGGCGTCGTTTCGGCTTTGACCGCATCAAATCATCCACAAGATATTAAAGGATTAGCTCTAATGTATCCTGCATTTTCAATTACGCATGACGCTCAAGAACAATATAGTTCATTCGATCAGGTGCCTAAAACATATAATTTGATGGGATTCACGGTTGGTAGCAATTATTATAGAAATTTGTTGGATATGGATATAACTAAGACGGCTACTAAATATAAGGGGCCTGTTCTAATCGTTCATGGGAATAATGATGATATTGTTCCCATTAAGTATTCTAGACAAGCAGCGCATAATTTTAAAAATGCTGATTTTATAATATTAAAGGATGCTGGCCATGGTTTTTATGGCAAAGATTTGAAATTGGCACTAAAAGATCTTGATAAATTTGTAAGAAATCAAAATTTTTGAAGCTATTGAAGTATTTGCTCAAATGATTAATTAAAATATTCAAATTGTCATTTAATAATTTAAAAAGCTCACTATCGAGAAACTATCCCGAATATTCGGGGTAAATTCTGCATGATAGTGGGCTTTTTTTGAAGGAAAGGGTAATCCAATTAATTGATGTTTAAACATGATGATGATACTTTTTTGTTATAAAACTAGTTTGAAATGAAAGAAGGTATCAGTATGAAAGCTGCAGTTATTAATAGTAAAGGCATTGCCCCAGTCTATGATGATTTTGCAAATCCAGTTGCTGATGGAGATAATCTACTGTTGGCAGTTAATAGTGTTTCATTGACGATGATGACACGCCAACGTGCTTCAGGACAATTTATTCCTGGTCAAGTTTATCCATTTGTAGCTGGAATGGATGGAATCGGTACTAAGATTGATGGCGAAAGAGTTTATTTTGTCTCACCAACTTCACCGTTCGGTTCCTTAGCTGAAGAGACAATCGTTAATTATAAAAATATGACAATTGTTCCTGATGGAGTAAGTGACGAATTGGCCGCAACAATTGCTAATCCTGGGATGTCATCTTGGACTGCCTTGATGGATCGAGCACATTTTGTTCCCGGACAAACAGTTTTGATCAATGGAGCAACTAGTACTGCTGGAAGTTTGGCTGTGAAAGTTGCTCGATATTTGCGTGCCGGAAAAATCATAGCGACAGGTCGTAATTTGGAAAAATTAAGTAAAGTTGGCGCCGATGAAGTAATTGCCTTTGATATGACAGCTGATGATGGTATCGAGAAGTTTCAAGATGCTTTAAAAGATGATGTTGTCGATGGTATCGATGTAGTTTTGGATTACCTATGGGGTGACAGTGCCATTTCAATTATGAGTGCTGTGTCAAAATTCAACAGCTTTTATCCTGCCAAATTTGTTAACGTCGGTCTTGCTGGTGGTCAAATCGAATTGCCAATTCCAGCAACATTATTGCGTTTCACGTCTATGGAATTGTTAGGTAGTGGTGCTGGTAGCATTACTAATGAACAAACATTAAAGGCCGTGGATAACATTTTCAAAATTGCGCAAGAAGTGGATATGTCAATCCCAACTGTTACTTATGATCTATCAGATATTAAGGCAGCTTGGGCCGCACCTTCTACACCACGTGGAGTTATTAAAGTAACTCGTGAATCATAAAATTGCCGTCCTCCACAACAAGAAAGTTCGGTTTTATTCATTCAGATATGACATCCAAATTTGTTATCAAAAAAGGATGATATATGACTGAATGGAAAGATTTTAAAAAGAATGTTACAACTATTTCCAAAGATGAGTTAACGATAATTGATACTCTGAGTCATTTACAAGCTGAAAGAATCAATCAGGGACTAACTCAACGTGAATTGGCAGAAAAAATAGGTATGAAGCAGCCACAGTTGGCAAAAATTGAACGAATGGAGTCAACACCATCTTTAGCAACACTGAATCGTTACGCACATGGGTTGGGATTAGAAATTCATATGCAAATCGTTCCGAAAACCGACTTAACTAAACACTAATAAAAAGAAAAAACTCCTTCTAAATGTATTTTCATATTGATGAATATATGTTTGAGAGGAGTTTTTTTATATTAATTAAATGTCGTCTTTTGATAATTATCTGGCATTGTTTGATGTTCAGATGTCATGAATATCCCGTTATACTGTGTTCACAAGTTAAATAACAAATACGAAAACAATATCTTGGAGGATTTCATAATGACAAAAACAGCTTTGATTACAGGTGCTACTGGTGGTTTAGGAAATGAATTTGTAAAATTGTTTGCAGCTAAAAATAATAATTTGGTATTAGTGGGGCGTAACTCGGAAAAGCTTTTATCTTTAGAAATGGAGATAAAAAGTAAGTATTCCGTTGAAGTTGAAACAATTACAGCTGATTTTTCCGATTCAGAGGCGGCAGAAAAAATTTATGAACAAGTTAAAAAAATGAATATAGAGATTGATTATCTTATTAATAATGCTGGTTTAGGTGGTCAGGGCTCATTCATTGAGAGAACAATGACTCAAGATATTTCGATGATGAATGTTAATATGATGGTACCAACTAAGTTAATGAAACTCTTTATTCCAGAATTTGTTAGAAGGGGTTCAGGAAAAGTTCTGAACGTGTCATCGTCGGCAGCTTTAATTCCTGGCCCACTACAAGCCGAATACTATGCAACTAAGGCTTATGTAACTTCATTAAGCAACGCAATCGCCTACGAAGTTAAAGATACCGGTGTAACTGTAACTACATTAATGCCAGGAGCAATCGAAACTGGTTTTGCCAAGGCTGGTGGATTAACTCAAACTAAAATGTTTGCTCATGGGGCAAGTCCCGTTGATGTAGCAAAGAAAGCTCATAAAGGGATGATGGCTGGAAAATTGAATGTCTTCGCTGGTTTGTCACCGGTTCAACGTCCTTTTGTTGGGCTAATGCCAATGATGCCAAAGAAGGCTATTATGGGATTTGTAGCAAATCAACAATCAAATGCAAATTAAGGTGAATATTTATGAAACAATTTATTGTGGATGGTCAATATAATCAGCTTTTAAAGCAGAATAGTTTTAATATCGGAAAAGTGTTGAAAGCTGCCCGTTTACCAGAAAATCTTTTTACACGTGAACAAATAAAACTGACTGAATCTGAATACTACGCTTTAATGAATGCAATTGAGAGTCAGTCTCCGGACGAAAAAGTCTTATTCAATCTGGCAACATATGATGGTATAGAAAAATTTTCTGCGCCAATTTTGGCCGCATATTGTAGTGAGAATGGACTCAAATGTATCGAACGTCTATCTCAATATAAACAGTTGATCGGTCCAATTTTATATCGTATTTCTTCAATCAGTGACGAGGTAACCGTTGAATTGAAGTCACTTAATGATTTGGAAATTGAGTCGAAATTTTATGTTGAAGCAGAATTCATTTTTCTAATCAATTTGTTATCCAAGGCAACTGAACATAAGATTGTGCCTTTGAAGATTATTTCGACATTCTCTGAATTTGATAAAATCTTTGTAGATAATTTTGCTATTAAACCGATAGCTGGAAAAAATAATAGTATTACTTTCCGGAGCGAAGATTTAAATTTACCATTTTTAACTGATAACGGAGCACTTCGTAGTTATTTGACTCCAGAATTAAAACGGCGACTTTCAGAATTGGATGTCGATGATTCGTTTGGTGCACAGGTTCGCAGTGTCTTAGTTGACGCATTGCCAGCTGGTATAAGTTCAGCTGATGACGTTGCTGGCAAATTAAACGTCAGCAAAAGAACGCTACAACGTAAATTAAAAGAAGAGAAGACAAGCTTTCAGCAACAACTCAATAGTGTTCGTGAAATGTTAGCCAAGAGTTATTTAAAAAATACGGAACTATCATCGGATGAAATTGCTTATCTTTTAGGTTATTTAGAAGTGAATTCATTCTTACGTGCGTTCCCAATTTGGACGGGAATGAGTCTTAAGGAATACAGAAGTAAGCTTAATTAATATAGAAAGGCCCTCGGAGTGAATCCGAGGGCCTTTGTGTATATTAATCCAAATATTCGTTCCAAGCCTCATTCATAGCTTGCAAAATAAGATTGATATTCTTTTTTTGATTCTTTAAATAAGCAGCATAAAAATCAACTTTGGCAGTATCATCACTAATGGGAACGTTGACCTGATCATGGCCTTCCATTTCCAGTTTACGGTCAATTTTAGAAATATTAGTCGTGAAGTAGGGGAAATCAGAATATTTAGTAATTTCACGAAAAGCTTCTTGCTGATCTTGATATAAAAATTTAGCATTAGGAATCTGTTTTTCAGTGATATCTTTCCAAATGCCAATATCAGCGATAACAATAAAGCTCAGACCCTTGAGGTCCTTGAAAGAAACGGATTTTTTGTTAGCTAGAAGAGTAAACTGATTTAAATTAACGGTAAGTTTTTCCGTGCCAATAAAGCGTGACTCAATATCATCAGTCATGATTTCCTGATTAGTTAGTACAAAAGAGTAATTGTGATCCAGCAGTTCTCTAGTTACGTCTTTAGGATTCAACAAGGTATCATTAATATCAATTTTTTCCTGAGCCAACTTAGATTTTTTCAGATGACGTAATAATATCAAAGGCCCTGGAGCAACTGCACCGACACGGATATTTCGGTGGTTATAGTCGTATTTTTGTACGGTTTCAATAAAACGGTTATTTTGGTCGATAACCTTTTGTGCCTCTTTAGCGGCCAGTTCGCCAGCCTTAGTGAGAGAAATTTTATTAGGTTGTCGATCAAAAATTTGAACAGCTAATTCGTCCTCCAGCTTTTGCATTCCTCGTGTGACAGTGGGTTGGGTGACCATCAAGTGTTCAGCTGTGGCCGCCAAAGTTCCGTATTTTTTAAATGTTACTAATTCTTCAAGTAGATAATTTTCAATCATGGGATTCACCTCGTAGCATACGTTACGTGTATACTAGCATATCTATCTAGTAATTTTCAAAAGACTATTAAGATCTTAGAATGTATTCATAAAGTTAATAACAGCGAGGTAGAAAATAATGCAAAAAGTTAAATTAAATAATGGAATTGAAATGCCACAATTAGGATTTGGTGTTTTTCAAGTAACAGACTTAGAACAATGTAAGCAAGCGGTTTTAGATGCAATCAATGCGGGTTATCGTTTGATCGATACGGCAGCTGCTTATCAAAATGAAACAGCCGTTGGTGAAGCTATCAAGGAAAGTGGCGTCGACCGCAAGGAGTTATTCATCACTTCAAAATTATGGGTGTCAGATTTTACCTATGACAGAGCTAAGAAGGGTATCGAAACTTCTTTGAATAATTTAGGCGTGGATTATATTGATATGTATCTTTTACACCAACCATATGGCGACACAATTGGCGCTTGGAGAGCTTTGGAAGAAGCCTATAAAGCTGGCAAAATTCGTGCTATCGGTGTTTCAAACTTTTACGCTGATCAATTGAAGAACTTGGAATTGACAACTGAAATCAAACCAGTTGTGAACCAAATTGAAGTTAACCCTTGGTATCAACAAAACTCAGAAGTCGACTTTGCCCAAAGAGAAGATATTGCGGTTGAAGCTTGGGCACCATTCGCTGAAGGTAAGCATGACATCTTCACTAATGAAGCAATTGCCCAAATCGCCCAAAAGTATGGTAAATCAAATGGACAAGTGATCTTAAGATGGTTATTGCAACGTGGAATCGTTGTGATTCCTAAGTCAGTTCACGCTAATAGAATCAAAGAAAATATCGATATCTTTGACTTTGAATTAACTGCTGATGAAATGAAAACTATGGCTAATTTGGATAAAGGTGAGAGTCAATTCTTTGATCACCGTGATCCAGTTACGATTGAACAAATCTTTGGTTCAAGTTTAGCTAAATTAAAATAATGAGGAAAATAAAAATGACAAAAGTATTAATTTTAGGTGCTAATGGACAAATTGCCCGTATCGTCGAACAACGTTTATTGAAAGAACAACCAGATGCAGAGTTGACTTTATTTTTACGTAACAGTCAACGGTTAGCTGATTTGGCTGACAATAAAAATGTAACTGTCGTTGATGGTGATATTACTAACTATGATGCGGTCAATGCAGTTATGAAGGGCCAAGACGTGGTTTATATCGCAATGGTTGACCACACTAAAGATAACGTAATTACTAAAAATGTAATCAAATCGATGAAGGAAAATGGTGTTGACCGTATCATCGAATCAAGTTTGTTAGGACTTTATCATGAAGTTCCTGGTGAATTTGGTCGTTGGAATGATGAAATGGTTCAAAGTGGTTTGGCTGCCGCTATCAACGCTGACAAATTATTGTCAGAATCTGGCCTAACTTATACTACTTTGCGTTTCCCATGGTTGAATGACCGTAACGAAGTTAAGTACACGATTACTCATAGAAATGACCAATATGTTGGCGTTTCAGGTTCTCGTCAAAGTATGGCAGATGTTATTGTTAAGATCATCGCTGATCCAGAATATTTGAAGAATGATTCTGTTGGTATCGCCGATGCTGATACACAAGGTGAAGATCGACCAGTTTATTAGAATTGAAGTAGAAAAAGAAGCTAAAATCTCCTATTTTGAGGAATTTCTTAGCTTCTTTTTTAGTAATTGTTTAAAATTTATTACAAAGACTGTACAATTCTATCTGTAAATTTATCAAAATAGTACAATAAAAATACAAAAACTTAGTGTGTTCCCTTCGCCTATTCTTAATACTGGAGGTGTTGCAAATGGATTTTTTTGCATCGTATCCTAGTCTAATTATAGGAGTTAACTTTGGATTATCTGTCCATTGTATTCTTGATCTTAGTAATCATATTGCTATTGATCGAGGAAACAAAGAAATAGATATGAAAAAGGGCCAGACACTTGCGATGTCTAGCCCAAAGGAATATTTGTTTTCATAACATAGTAGGCGATGACATTAAGATTTTTGGGACTGAAGATTGCCGTCTTCAGTCTTTTTTAATGCCCTCGTTTATAGATAAATAGTAGCACGAAATACTAAATGATATCAATCAATTCTTCTCAATATTCAGGTTTGTAATTGGCTGGATTTATTTCAAACTAGCATATTTTTCAAGTGAACGAATCATTTGAGCAGTGAAGCCAGATTCGTTGTCATACCAAGCAACTGTTTTAACTAATTGTCCTGAACCTGAACCAACAACTTGTGTTTGAGTTGGATCAAAGATTGAACCAAAGCTTGTTCCGATAACATCTGATGAAACAATTTCGTCATCATTGTATCCAAATGATTGACTGCCATCAGTATATTTCTTAACGGCTTCATTAACTTGATCAACAGTAACTTCTTTACCCAAAGTTGTTACCAATTCAGTAACTGAACCAGTGATTGTTGGTACACGTTGAGCATGGCCATCCAATTTACCGTTTAAATCGGGAATAACTAATCCTAGGGCTTTAGCTGCACCAGTTGAATGGGGGATGATATTTTCAGCAGCGGCACGAGCAGCACGGACATTACCGTTACGTTCTGGACCATCTTGCAACATTTGTGTTGCTGTATAAGCGTGAACAGTTGTCATGGAACCTGCTTTGATGTCAAACTCCTTGTTCACAGCATTGGCTAGTAGGGCAATACAGTTAGTTGTACATGAACCAACAGAGGCAATTCTGACATCGTTTGTCAAAGTATCTTCGTTAACGCCGTAAACGATAGTAGGCATTTGACCTGATGGGGCAGAAATCATAACACGTTTGGCACCAGCATCGAGATGAGCTTGGGCCTTTTCAGTTGAAGTATAGAAGCCAGTACACTCAAGAACGATATCGACACCGTCGTTTGCGACCCACTTCAAATCACGGGCATCTTTTTCGGCGTAAACGGGAATACGTTTGTTATTGTAAATAATAGCGTTGTCTTCATTACTGATGGAATCAATTTTAAAGTTACCATGAGCTGTATCATATTTTAACAAGTGAGCCAACATATGTGGTGATGTTAAATCGTTAATAGCAACAACTTCCAAATCTGTTTTACCTTGATCTTGAAGTTCAGCGATTCTTCTAAAAGCTAGACGACCAATACGTCCAAATCCGTTAATACCAATTTTTGTTGTCATAATTAATTCCTCCTCGTTGTCTTTCTCTTAACTTACAAGTACAGTATATGGGGTATTTGATATATAATAAACTACGAGAATGAGAAATTAGATATATGAAAAAGTGATATCCAAGGAGTTAATTATGAATATAGATACTTTTAAGATGATTATTGCCATTGCCCAGAGTGGTAGTATCTCTGGAGCTGCTGATCAGTTGGGTTATGCTCAATCTAATATTTCCGCTAGGGTCCATCAATTGGAAGCAGATTTAGAAACCTCATTGTTTTATAGAACAAATCGGGGTGTCATCTTGACTGACGATGGTAATAAATTCTATAAAAAGGCTGTCGAAATTGTTAATTTGACCGAAGATACTATCAACCAATTGCAACATCCTAAAGTAATTGAGGGTGATCTCAAAATTGGTACCTTGCAGGCCGCATCGGCCACTTATTTGCCACCAATTTTGACACAATATCATCAAGCTTTTCCCAAAGTTCGTTTAACAATCGAAACAGGAAATCCAACTGATAATATTGATCATGTCTTGGATTATGAATTGAATGGGGCAGTGATTGGTGAAAACATTGAGAATCCTGCTTTGAATTTTATTCCTTTAGCAAAAGAAAAACTCTGTATTGTTTCTGTTACACCGGAATTACCAGACTTAAAAACAGCACCATTTTTAGTTTTTCAAACTGGCTGTGTCTATCGGGATGTTGTTGATGATTGGTTGAAATCACAGAATTTAGTCATGCATGAAGCCATTGAGTTCAACTATTTGGATGCTGTTATGGCAAGTGCGTGTGCGGGTTTAGGAATTGCCATTGTACCCGAAAAAATTGCGGATTCATTTGTTGAGAATCATTTATTGTATAAGACAGAATTACCCACAGAATTTTCGGAAATTCAATTACGTTTTATTTATCGCAAGGATTATTTGATCAATAAACCATTTGAAGAATTCATTAACATTCTTAAAAATAATTGATGTCATTTAATGCTATTCAAAGTCATTTACTAGTAAATGACTTCGAATAGCTAATTATGGGGTAGAAAAAAGCTGAGAATAATATATTCCCAGCTTTTTGCGTATTATATTTCGAAAACACCATTATCAAATGGTAATTCAACGACAATATTATCAGTTAAACTGAATTCTTTGACACCTTCAAAGGCTTTCTTAAAGTCAGTTACTTCATCGTCACTGAAAAGTTCCATGATTTTTTTCATGATGTCATCTTTATCCATTGATGTATGGAATTTGTAGAAGTCCAAAACTTTTCCAGTTGAGTTCATGGCAACGAAAGTACTGCTGCTGTTCTTATTAGTGTACAAGTAACAAACATTATCTAGATAACCAGTTTCAACTTTTTTATAAAGTTCCAAGTTATCTAAACCAATATTCGATAATTTAACAAACTTAGTTTGTTTATCCATTGTTATACCTACATTTTCTCTTTTTATTTGTGAAGTCTATGTATAAGCTATTTTGAGTTCGTTTGCAGTTTTTGTCAAATGTCATTCTATTCTCGGGAATGCAAGCGGTTTATTTAATTTGTAACACAATTGTAACTTATCAAGAAATTTTTAACGTGATATATTAGGATTCTGTTGTTAAATATGTAATTAAATATAGGAGTGTGCATATGCCACGTAATTTAAAAGAAGAAATTGTATTCACAGCCATTATGGCCGGATTGATGGTGCTAGTAATGACGGGATATAATGTTGCCATGGCTCAGGGGCTCAGCAGTGAGTTGCCAATGGCAATTTTAAGCGCCTATCCACTAGGTTTGGGTGTCGCTATCGTATTGGATCTACTAATTGTTGGACCAATCGCTAAAGGATTAGCTTTCAAATATATTATTAATGATTATATGAAGAAAAATACTGTTTTGATCGGTATCACAATTTCAGTTTTGATGGTTCTTGGTATGGTAACTTTGATGTCATTTTTCGGAATTGCCGTTGAAGGTAAGTTGTCCCAAGGTCATGTTCTAGCTACTTATGGTCATACTTGGATCTTTAACTTGATCGTTGCTTTACCTCTACAATTGTTGATTGTTGGACCAATTGCTCGTGGAGTATTGGGTAAGATGCAAAAGACAGTTGCTAAAGTTGAAGAAACAAAGGCAGCTGAAGAAGAAATTTAAACTTTATAGCTGTATAAAATAGTCTTAGCGTATTCAAGATTGAATGTGCTAAGACTATTTTTTTGCGTAATTTGAATATGTGATCATAATTCATAATGATTGTTTAAAATCGGTTTTAAAGATATACTTCGTATATACGGAGGTGACAATATGAGTGTCAAAGCCAGAAAAGTAGGTAACTCTAAAGTTTTTACCATTCCTCAAGGGATAAAACCGACAGATGGGGAATACGATGTTTTCCAGGGCCGTCATGGTTCTATCGTATTTGCACCGAAAAAGAATAATATTTTTAAAGATAAAAAGTTCATTAAAACACACGACTTAACACAGCATGAAGAATTTACCGATAAGTCAAAGGGAGAAGAGGAAATTGACTAAGTATATTCCTGAGCGACAAGATGTAGTGTGGTTAGATTTTGATCCATCTTCTGGAGAAGAAATTAAAAAGAGACGTCCAGCATTAGTCCTCAGTAATCGTGGTTACAGTGAATTAACTAAATTGGTTTTGGTTTGTCCAATAACGCACGCCAAGAAAAATCAATTAAAGAAAACGGGTTTACTCATTCCTCTTGCTGGAATATCGGAAATTGACGGATATATTAATCCTTTGCAACTTCATACTTTTGATTATCAGTCGAGAAATATTAGTAAAATTAGTGAATTAGATGATAGTACTTTTTTTGATGTTATTAGAATTGTTAGAGATATTGTTGATTAAATATTTTCGAAAAAGATAATAATCAAATCAATTCAGAAATAACATTGAGTACTTGGTAGTTAGCATATTTATTTAGTTCAGTCAAAAAATCATCTAGTTCAGAATTGGAATGAAATGCGCCGTGAATCATATAATTCATTTGTCCTGATATTTTGTAGTGATGACGGATAAAATTTCGTTTTGATTCAATGAAATCGAGATATTTCTTATTACTGCGAAAATCCATTTTAGTTTGGATGAAGACTTGAAAATGGTATCCCATTTTATCCAAATCAACTTCAATGGTATATTTCTTGATGACTTTTTCATCTTCTAGTTGCTCGATTCGAGTGGAAACGGGTGGTGGAGTGAGATTGACAAGTTTGGCCAATTTATTCTTTTTAATACGGCTGTCACGGTTGAGGTGTTTTAAAATTTCTAGATCAGTATTGTCCAATTTATTCAATTCTTTCTGTGTTTAGGATTCAATGTATATTATACGATAATGTTTTTTTATAACAGAAATAGTGTTTTATCTTGGAGTTAGTAAAGCAGTCATTGGAAAAATCCAGTGGCTGCTATTTTAAATTCTCTAGAAATTGTTTAAACGAATGAGTAATAATGTAATCTTTTCGATAAATAAAAGAAATTGGCAAGGTTGAGAATTGTTCAGGTAGTTCGACTTTCTTGAGGGTCCCTTGATCTAAGTAAGGTTGGACAACTTTTTGTGGTAAGAGACTGATACCTAAACCGGCACTGACACTAGCGATAATAGCGTTCAAGTAATTAAATTCGATGGGATGATGAATCATGATCTGCTTTGAATCTAGCCAACTTTCTAAAGTTTTACGATAAGCACAACCGACGGGAAAAACTAATAGAGAAGAATTTTCAACGTCGATTCCCGATGTATTAGCGGTCACTAAACAGAGTTTTTCAGACATTAAGGGTAGTGCGACGAGTTTTTGATCACTGACTTTACCACCGATAATAGCACCATCCAATTCATAATTGAGGACTCTTTTAGCACTCAATAAAGTAGTTCCAGTTTCGATTGAAAGTTCTACCCGTGGATTTTGTTGGTGAAAATTGGATAGTATTTGAGGCAGAAAAGTCGAAGCCGCCGTCTGTAAAGTGCCGATTCTTAAATTACCATGGATCTCTTCGGGATGTTGCAATTGATTGATGGCATCGTCAGTTAAACTAACAATCTTGATAGCTTTAGCATAGAATTCTTTACCGCTATCGGTCAAAGTAATACCACGATTAGTGCGGAAGAATAATTTCGTGTGTAAATCAGATTCCAGTTGTCGTAGTTTGGCAGAAATGTTGGATTGTGCATAGCCCATCTCTTCAGCAGCACCGGAAATACTGCCCTTTTGGGCGATGGTAATAAACATTTGTAAGGTGTTAGTATTCATATTGAACCTCTGGTATATGATTTTTGGTATGGATAGTTTCTCATTATCATAGTTTATTATATATCCAAACGACCATATACTGTTCTTGTAAGTTAATTCAAATTAAAAAACGAGGTCGTTAAATATGAAATTTTCAACAGTTAAAGTAAATGGATTAGATGTTTTTTATCGTGAAAGTGGGGACAATAATAAGCCAACATTCTTATTACTACATGGTTTCCCAACAGCTAGTCACATGTTCAGAAACTTGATGACAATGTTAGAGAATGATTTTCATGTGATTGCTCCAGACTTTATCGGATTTGGTCAATCAGCTGCACCCGAACATACTAAATTTGATTATACTTTTGCCAATTTAACAAATTATGTTGATGGTTTCTTAGATGCCATGGGAATCGATAAATTTTACCTCTATGTTTTCGATTATGGGGCACCAATTGGCTTCAATCTTGCCGCTAAGTATCCTGAAAGAATTTTAGGAATTGTCAGCCAGAACGGTAACATCTATCAAGAAGGATTAGGCAAAAAGTGGGAAGATCGCAAGGATTATTGGCAAAATCCTACATCTGAATTGCGTGAGAGCTACAAATCAGCATTTCAACCAGCGACAATCAAAGGTCAATATATGGGCGGAGAAAAAGAAGGAAGTGTGTCTCCTGATGGTTATACTTTAGACATTCACTACACAGAATCTCCCGATTATGCTGAAAGACAATCAGATTTGATTTTTGATTATCAAAGTAACGTGGCTAATTATCCTAAGTATCAAAAATATGTTAAGGATTATCAGCCTGAAATTATTGCGGCGTGGGGTAAGAATGATCCTAGTTTCGTCTATCAGGGTGCCCAAGCCTTTGCCAAGGATGATAAGAACGCTGAAGTGCATTTGTTAGATGGCGGTCACTTTGTTTTGGAAACACACTGGCAAGAAATCGGTCAATTGATTTTGAATAAGTGGGCCTAAAATCAGCTTAATTACTGAGTGTTTGAGCAGGAGACATGAAAAAAAGTTGAAGATTATGAGATAATATAGTTGTAAATTATATTTATAAAAGAGTATGATTTATCAATCAAGTTAATTAACAGAGTTAATGGAAAGGATGACATTATGGTACAAATCATGGGGTTATCAATATTATTATTAACACTAATTTTCAAGGCAGTGGAGAGCACTCCCGCATTGTCTCCAGTTAGAATTAATCGTAAATAATTTAGTTAAAAACAATGAATAATGCTTGCTCTATTTTTTTAGAGAGTCTATAATTTCTATTGAGTTAAGGGTCAATCGTTGGAAAACCCTTTACCAGTTGATTGCCAGTATGCTTATGCCTACTGGCTTTTTTTTGTGGAATTATATGGAATCATATCGCCATTTTCGTACAAATCCCTTATAACTAGTAATCTTCTTGTACAACTTGTAAAACCAGTTGACTTTATGACTAAAGTCTTATAAAGATCAGGGAGTATTTCCTTTAGATATTCTTCAATTTCTTCATTGGAAATGTTCTCAATATTCCATGCAATCGTATCTATTTCTCTTCCAATAGGATATTTTTGTTGTTTTATTTCATTTATTGAAGAGAAAGGGATTCTGTATAATTTAGATATGGATTTCTTTGCTTTATCTATAGTGCCGTAAGATTCAATTTTCTTATTTAGACGCATCAAATCTTTATGAGATATATTCAAACTCAATTTATCAGTATTATTCCAATATTTAGCAAATGGGATTTTGGTACTTTGATTGCCTGATCTCGCTACAAAGGAAAGGGCAATACCAGGAGCATAATTAGTTGTATTAGCAATGTAGTCTTTAATGTAAGAGATTGTATCAGGATAGACATAAAAATATTTTTTGTCGCCTAATGCCACCACTATTGGTTTACCCTGATCTATATCTTTAGATAGTGTATCCAATTGAGTGGGGGTAACCAGTACTGAATTAAGATTTCCGGATTGACCGTGTTGCACTATTATTTTTCTAATTAACCCACTGAATTTTCGGACTTCATATGGTGTAGCTCCCTCATTAATAGTTGATAATTGTTTAAAAATATCTTTATAATTATCGGTTTTTATGAGGATATAATTCAAATGATTTAAAGAAGAATCCTTTACTATTTGTTCGGTTATTTTATTTTCATTTTTCTCATACTCCACCACTAATATTCTATTTGCGCTTTTTCGTGGATCTTCTTGAGGGAGCTGTGAACCAAAATCATCCAACACTTGTCTTACATTACGGTCGGTCATTGAGTAACCGAAAAATATTATAGGAGAGTCAATCATAGATGACATGATCTTTGCGCTAATGAGTATAGAATTCTTATTGAAATCAGCATAATCATCGCTATTAATTACTATCGAAGTAGGATCGTTGACACTGCCATGTATATGATATATTTCTGACCATCCATTATTTGAATCAAATAGACTATTTTTACCCACGAATACGTGTGGATTTTGATTGGAATTTTTTCTAATTAAATCCTCAATAAAGGTATCGTAGTTTGTTGTTATAATCATTTTCGCCTTTTCAATCATTTGAACAAAAAATTGGAATTCACCTTCATTAATATCATCACGTAATTCATAGTTACTTAATAAATTGGATATTTCTTTTTTAAATGGAGAAATTCTAGATTCCTGTGCGTTTTTTAAAGTTAAATCCTTAACAAATATTTTTTCCTCAAAAAATAGGTCGTCAAATTTTTGTTGAATATAAGATGCTGCCTCTACGTTAGCTAAAAAATCTTGAGTAATGGCATTTTCATCCTTATATTTTTTCGTTAATTGATGTATGAAGCCAAAAAAATTTCTTTTTTCTCCTATTTGATTCCAAAAGGTTTCTAAAAGAGATGTCCAATTTGGAAAATCTTTAAGATATCGTTTTTCAATACCGGATCCAATAAAAACTATCGGATAATGATTTTCTTGGATAATATTTTTTATTCCCATATTGATCCCTCCGTACAAGTTTTTTATGGTATAAGCATAACAGTTTATTAAAAATTTAGATTTAGTATTGGTCAATAATTTTTTGTAGTTCCTGCAGATAAGAATCTTTTAGCTCTTTTGGATAATTAATTTTGACATTGTTACCTAATGAAAGCAGGTATTGGACCATGTAGTCGAATTCTTCCTGATTGTAGCCGCCATAAAGATAATATTGACCGTTGACTTGTTTTAATTTCATATTGGGATAGTTGTTCTTTTGAAATAGTTCAACGCCAAGTGGTGTTAGGTCACACTCGAAGGGGATATTATGGTAGTTTCTTTCATAGTTGTCTTGAATCTGTTTAAGTTCCTCATGAGTCAGTGTTTTGTGGGTTCGGTTGAGCGAACAATGTTCCATTTGATCACATCGATAAGTAGCCCATTTTTGGCCGTCGAAGTTATAAATATTACAGAACCAAATTCCGTGTCGATACAATAGATCGAATACTTGAATTGTTTGTCTATTACTATGGAAAGTTAAGTCCAGAGCGGTTTCCTCCAAAATTGATTGCAGAATAATATTTAAATCAGTGGGAGCTGAAATGGACGGGATCTTGTAATATTGCACGGACTTTTGTAGTTTAACGACAGCTTGTTGTTGAATCTTTGGTAAAGTTGCCATTAATTTATCGGAGATGTGTTTGTATGGTTTCTCAAATGGAGTCGCGGACATAGAACTCAAGGCGTTGAGGGCAAAGAAAATAGCATTGATTTCTTCAAGATTGAACGTCACGGGAATCAATAATTGGCGATTCACAATATGAAAACCACCATAGCGGCCATTTTTGGTATAAAAACTTAATCCCATATCCTCGAGATCAGTGATGTCACGTAAGGCCGTTCGTTTAGATATTTGAAATTCAGACACTAGATCGTTGATATGAAAAATAGATTTGTTGCTTAAGAAAATTAATTCTTGATTGAGTCGTTCAGCTTTATTCATTTTATTTCCTCAAAGGTGTCATAGATTGTCACCTTTAGATTGTAGTATTAATTTATCAATTAAGACAAGGATGAATTAAAAATGAAAACATTAATTATTAACGCTCAACCCGATTTTCGTAATGGGGATCACTACTCCATCAAGCTTCAACAACAATTTCTTAAAAAATTTCAAGCAACTTTTCCTGATGAAACTGTCGATTTGATCAATCTTTATGATACGGAGATTCCTCAGCTAACGACAGATCAACTTTTAGGAATTTGGGAGAAACAAGCTAATCACGTTGCTTTAACTGATGAACAGAAACGTATTTTCCAAATTAATCAGGATTTGATCCAACAATTTAAAGCACATCATCGAATCGTTATTACATCGCCACTTCACAACTTCAATGTAACTTCTAAAATGAAAGATTATATCGATAATATTCTAGTGGCACACGAAACTTTCAAGTACACTCCCGGTGGTTCTGTGGGGTTGATGACTGACAATTATAAAGTGATGTTGTTGCAAGCCAGTGGCTCAATTTACACTAACGACGATCGCTACACACCATTGGAATTCTCTAGAATGTACTTGCAAGGTATTTTTGAAGAGCTTATGGGCTTTGATAAATTCTCAATCGTACGTGCTCAAGGTTTACAAACTGATGGTGTTGATATCAATGAAGCTATGCAAAAAGCCAAGGATGATTTAGACGTTGAATTTGCTAAATTTTATGAGGTATAAAAGTGTCTTTTTGCGACTGAAACATGGCATAATGAAGCTAGATTCGACAAATGAAAAGTGAGGTTGATTAGATGAAGCAATTTACACTTGAAGAACTAAAGAAATATAATGGCGAAAACGGCCAACCAGCTTATGTAGCAATTGACGGCGTAGTTTATGATGTGTCAGATGTTGATCCTTGGCAAGGTGGAAAACATCATGGCAATGTCGCTGGTAATGATTTATCAGAAGCTATCATGAAATCACCACATAAGCACTCAGTTTTAGCAAAGTTGAATGAAGTTGGGAAATTGGAGGAACGCTAATCGGCGTTCTTTTTTTTATCTATTCATAAGTAAAACTTATCAATTGCTTTGGGATTTGAAATTGGTTCAATCTCAATTTGCTTGTAAGATATCACTTGTAAGTTAAGTTGATAAAACAAGTAAGAGGTAAATATATAAATGAATAACGAAGTTATCGTATTGTTTGGTGCTGGTTCAATCGGTGAAGCAATTGTTAGAAGAGTCTCAGCTGGTCGTAAATTATTACTAGCTGATTATAATGAAAATAAATTGACTGAAATGAAGCAACATCTGACGGAAGCAGGTTTTGTAGTTGAAACAATCAAAGCTGATCTTTCTTCTAGAGAATCCATTAAGGAAGTAGTTATTAAAGCTCAATCGCTTGGTGATATTATGGGGTTGGTCAATGCAGCTGGGGTTTCACCTTCACAAGCTAGTCCCGAGCAAGTTTTGAAAGTTGATCTCTATGGGACTTCCGTTTTATTAGAAGAATTTGGCAAAGTTATGGCTAATGGTGGTGCAGGTATTGTGATCTCATCACAATCAGGCCATCGATTGCCAGCGTTGTCACTTGAAGATAATCAAGCTTTGGCAATGACACCGACTGAAGAACTATTAGATCTACCAATTTTGCAGCCAGATGTAATCAAAGATTCGTTGGCAGCTTATCAATATGCAAAACGAACCAATGTTTTACGGGTAGCATCTGAGTCAGTTAAGTGGCAAGAACGTGGAGCTAGAATCAATGCAATCAGTCCTGGTATTATCATGACGCCGTTAGCCGTTGATGAATTGAATGGACCACGCGGTGCTGGTTATAAGCAAATGTTTGATTCAATGGTTACGAAACGTCCCGGTACCCCAGATGAAATTGCTAATTTAGCTGAATTATTGATGGATCGTCGTGGCGCATTTATTACCGGAAGTGATTTTCTGGCTGATGGCGGCATTACTGCTCAGTATTGGTATGGTAATGTTTCAGAAGTACGTAACAGTGGAGCACAAAAATAAAATTTTGAGGAGATTTTAATTATGAAAGCAGCAACCTTTGTAGAACCAGGAAAAATGGAAATTAGAGAATATGATAAACCAGAAATTCAAAAGCCAACTGATGCAATCATTAAAATTGTTCGTGCTTGCGTTTGTGGCTCTGATCTTTGGTGGTATCGTGGTATTTCTAAACGTGAACCAGGTTCAACTGTAGGACATGAAGCAATTGGTATCATCGAATCTGTTGGCTCAGAAGTTAAGGACGTTAAAGTTGGTGACTTTGTAATTGCTCCATTCACCCATGGTTGTGGTCACTGTGCCGCTTGTTTGGCAGGATTTGATGGTGACTGTTTGAACCAAGAAGCCGGTGGCAATGGTGGTTATCAAGGTGAATATTTGAGATTTACTAATGCTAACTGGGCTTTAGTTAAGATTCCTGGTCAACCAGAAGATTACTCTGACGAGATGCTTAATAACTTTTTAGCTTTAGCTGATGTTATGGCAACAGGTTTCCACGCCGCAACTAGTGCCGAGGTTAAAAAAGGCGACACTGTCGTTGTTATGGGTGATGGTGCTGTTGGTTTGAGTGGTGTTCTTTCAGCTCATTTATTAGGTGCTAAGAGAATTATCGCTATGAGTCGTCACGAAGATAGACAAAAACTAGCCAAAGAATTTGGTGCAACGGATATCATTCCTGAACGTGGTGATGAAGCAGTTGCTAAAGTCATGGAATTAACTGGTACAGGTGCTGATGCAGTTCTTGAATGTGTCGGAACAGAGCAATCAGTTGATACAGCTATTAAAGTAGGACGTCCCGGTGCCGTTGTTGGACGTGTGGGTGTACCTCAAAAAGCCGAAATGAACACTAATAATCTTTTTTGGAAAAATATTGGACTACGTGGTGGAATTGCCTCAGTAACAACTGACGATAAGAATGTCTTATTGGATGCCGTTTTGAGTGGCAAAATCAATCCCGGAAAGGTCTTTACTAAGAGATTTACACTTGATGAAATTCAAGATGCGTATGAAGCAATGGATAAACGTACAGCTATCAAGTCTTTGATCGTTGTAAGTGACAAATAGGAGAAAATTACAATGAAAAAAGTTTTAATTATTGGAGCAACTGGTACAATTGGCGGCGCTGTTCGTCAAACACTATTAAATGAAACTGACGACCAATTAACTTTGTTTGCCAGAAGTGCCAGCCGTTTAAATGTTAGTGATCGTGAAACAGTTATAGCTGGAGATGTAACTAAGGATAGTGATTTGGATAAAGCCATCGCTGGGCAAGATGCAGTTTTTGTCGCCTTAAGCGGTAATTTAGGCCAATTTGCTAAAAAAATCGTTGCAGCAATGGATCGTAATAACGTTTCACGCTTGTTGTTCATCACATCAATGGGTATTTACGATGAGATACCAGCCTCAATCGGTGCTAGTGGTAACTTGAGTAGCAATTCAATGTTACGTTCATACCGTGAAGCAGCTGATGTAGTTGAAGGCTCTGATTTGAATTACACAGTTATTCGACCAGGTTGGTTTACTAATGGTCCTGTTGATTATGAAATCACAAGAAAAGGTGAACCCTTTGGTGGACACGATGTTTCAATCAGTTCAATCGCTGACTTCGTAAAGAATGCAATTGCTGATGAGAATTACTATTCACACGATAGCGTTGGTTTAAATACAAAATAAGAAAAAGTAGCCTCTTTGATAAAGAGACTACTTTTTTTGAGGATAAATTAAGTGATAATAGATATAATCAAACGCTGTGACTAATAGTGTGACTGAGAGAAGAGATCCAAAAGGATCTTTAAAATTAATGCTAATATCGAGATTATAAAGTCCGTGATTTATGGCAATATTTTTAATAACGTATGCAATGATTAGAGCCCACAGTACCATAGTTAGTCTAGAAGTAAATTTACGCATGTTGTCATTTCCTTTGATGAAATTGTTTATAATATTAATAATAGTTTATGGGATTATTAATTGATAGCGAAAATTGGATTCTTACTCAAACTTGGTTGTGGCGTAAATCTGCCGTCCTCCACAACAAGAAAATTTGACTGGAACGCCATGGGCACGACTTGAAACTAATAATTTTGCACTTCGCGCAAAATCATGGATTTCCAAGCTCGGCCTTTCCCTAAGCAATAAATTGCTAAGGGAATCTCATGGCTGAGTCAATTTTCTTGTTGCTCCGGACTAAATCCGGTTTTGTTTATTAATCATTGTAAAATCTAAATACTAAAAAAATACAGACTCTATTAAGAGATATAAGCATATTTACATGAAATACTTAATGGATCTGTTTTTAGTTTAGGATTTAAAAGTTTCTATTTTGACCATGTAAGATTAGATGATATCTAATTGCTGTATTTTTTTCGATAATATTAGAAACGAGTGTCTAGTCGGTAGTAAAAAATCTGTGGGCCCTCAGTGGTGCTATTCTACTTAGCTTGCGAAGCAAGGTTAGTAGAAGACCGGACTTGGAGATCCATGATTTTTCACAGAGTGAAAAATTATTAGCTTCAAGCCGTGTCCACCACGTTCCAGTGGCCCACAGATTTTTTGCGGACGACGGCATATTTCAACTACATCAGTTAGTATTAATGCCACAACCAAGTTTGAGTAAGAACCAAAAATTGAGGTGTGAGAATGTTTCAACAGATGCAGTACTTTATAGCAATTGTAAAAAATCATAGTTTTACGCAAGCGGCAGTTGACTGCAATATTTCTCAGTCAGCTATTTCACAACAAATGAAGGAGCTGGAAAATCGTTTAGGTGTGAGATTGTTGAATCGAAAAGGGCGCAGTTTTGAAGTGACTGAAGCTGGACAATATTTTTATACACACAGTCAGGATGTTTTGGCTGATGTCGATCAACTAGTTAAAAATACTATCAGGATCGAGAAAAATGACGAAGTGGAACTTCGTGTTGGTTATTTGCGTAGTTTCGGTACGGCTGAATTTTTACAGACAGTTTCTAAATTTACTCAGGAATTTCCTAAAGTTAAAATCAAAATCAGTAGTGGGACGCACGAAGAACTTTATGAATTATTGCGGACAGGAAAATTAGATTTGAATTTCTCCGATCAACGTCGTGCTTTGTCGAATGAATATCAAAATGAATTTTTAACGTCTAGTGAGTTCATGGTTGCGGTCAATCGATCTTTGCCAGTCGACGATAAGAAAATTGATGTCGCTGACTTGGCTGATATACCTTGTATTTTGATTATCGATGGGAATCAGCAGGGGACAGAAGAGGACTACTATCGGGATGTTTTAGGCGTGAAAAGTGAATTCATTTTAGCTAAAAATTACGATGAGGCACAGATGTTGATTGCCTCCAACCAAGGTTATTTGATCATTAACCATCGAATGCGCAAACAATTGGATCAAAATATTGTAAAGATGATTCCTTTAGTCAAGGGTGATCGTAAGTTGATTCAAAATTATTACGCCTATTGGCAGGCTGATAATTCTGGTTATTATATTGAGACATTTGCAGATTTATTGAAGCAGAGTTTTGCATAACTTTTACTTATGAATAAGCCTTAATTTTAGAATAGTTTGAACGTGAAAATGTTGGTATCATGCTCTTTGTAAGTTAGGAAAGCGTGATAGAAATGACAGATAAAGAAATGATTATTCAGTTATATCGTGATGAAAATACGGCAATGGTGAAAAAAGATATTAATCGTTTAAACGAAGTCTTGGCTCCCTCAATGACTTTGACTCATATGACAGGTTACGTACAACAAAAATTAGAATGGATCGATCAAATTCAAAATGATGAAATGCAGTATTTATCTTCTAAGGAAGATAATATTAAGAATATTGAGATTGACGGTGATAAAGCCAGTTTGGTAGGTCAGAATCAGGTTCAAGCCAAGATCTGGGGCGGTGGTGTAAATACTTGGCCGCTACAAATGAAAATGTACTTTGAGAAAAAGAATGGTGAATGGGTTATTGCTAATCAAGTTGCCAGTACGTATTAAAAAGGATAACTGATAATATTTTGTACACAAAAGGTCCCTTGTAGATTTAATTACTACTTGGGACCTTTTTTATAACCATTGTTCTTTGTTTTATAGTGGAAACGAGCTACACAGGCCAGATTCCTGTGCTTTGCTACAGTCCTGAAAACGCATGCGATTCCAGGGTTTAGGCAAATGCTCAGAATCTAAGCAGGCCTGCTTCGCTCTCTATTTAACGATATTTATTTTAATACGATCTAGAGGAATTTCACGTGGAACAAATTTTTCATCTGTTTGTCCTAAAGTTAGAGCAAAGATACCTTTGAATCCGGTAGGTAAAATGTTATTAGGGATTGAATCGACGCAGGACATATTATAGTTAGCACCTAGGCCTTGGTCTTCGGCAGCTAATTCCATGTTATGAACAATAGCGCCGGCTGAAATGTCTTCCATAGTGTCAGGTTCTTTAGCGGAAACGACAATAACGGTTGGAGCGTCGTAAATTCCACTCATTTTATTTAGAATATCTTTATCTTGAATAACTGTTAGGCGATAATTTTCGTATTCACCCATGCCAACAGGACCAGCATTAGCGGCAATCAGAATATTGTGCAATTGGTCGTCGGTGATTTGGCCGGTATAGTGACGAACGGCTTTACGTGATGTAATCATTGTTTTAGTTTCCATATGTCAACACTCCCTCATTATATTTCTACTTATATAATAATATAGATATAAATTTATGAACGGATTAATCATAATCAATTTTTTTGACAAAAATCGGCTATAATTGTTTCATTTTTATAGAAAGTCGTATAAAGTTAATATTATAGTAAATTAGAAAAACATTAAAAATAAATTAGAGGTTAGCTCATGACTGAAATCAAACATTTTTATGAAACATTTCATCCAGCACACTACGATATCTTTATAGATATTGATCGTGGTGCCAAAACTATTTCTGGTACAAGTAAGATTAATGGTGATGCCATTGAAAAAACTGTCTCAATTAATCAAAAGTACTTGAACATTAAATCCGTTGAGGCTGACGGTGAAGCCGTACCATTCAAAGTTGATGATGAGAACGAAGGAATTCACATTGATCTTAAAAAGACCGGTGAAACAACTTTAACAATTGCTTATGATGCTAAATTAACTGATTCAATGATGGGTATTTATCCTTCATACTACGAATTGAATGGCGAAAAGAAGCAAATCATCGGTACTCAATTTGAAACAACTTTTGCTCGTCAAGCATTCCCATGTGTCGATGAACCTGAAGCTAAGGCTAAATTTGATTTGGCTATCAAGTTCGATGAACAACCTGGCGAAACAATTTTGGCTAATATGCCTGAAATTCGTAACGAAGATGGCGTTCACTACTTTGATACAACTGTTCGTATGTCAACATACCTTATTGCTTTTGCCTTTGGTGATCTTCAATCAAAGAAGACAAAGACTAAGAGTGGTGTAGAAGTTGGTGTCTTCGCTACTAAGGCTCACAAGGCTAAGGAATTGGACTTCACACTTGATATTGCTAAACGTGCAATTGAATTTTATGAAGACTTCTATCAAACACCATATCCACTTCCACATTCATGGCAATTGGCACTTCCTGACTTCTCAGCTGGTGCAATGGAAAACTGGGGACTTGTAACTTATCGTGAAGCTTACTTGTTGCTTGATCCTGACAACACATCAATTGATACCAAGATGTTAGTTGCTACTGTTGTTACTCATGAATTGGCTCACCAATGGTTCGGTGACCTTGTAACTATGAAGTGGTGGGATGACCTCTGGTTAAACGAAAGTTTTGCCAACATGATGGAATATGTTGCGGTTGATGCTATCGAACCTGACTGGCATGTTTGGGAAATGTTCCAAACTTCAGATGTTCCTGCAGCCTTGCAACGTGATGCTACTGATGGTGTTCAATCAGTTCACGTTGAAGTTCAAGATCCAGCTGAAATTGATGCCTTGTTTGATTCAGCTATTGTCTATGCTAAGGGTGCCAGAATGTTAGTTATGGTACGTGCTTTGCTTGGCGACGACAATTTACGTAAAGGCTTGAAATTATACTTCGAAGCTCATAAGTATGGTAATGCCAAGGGTTCTGACTTATGGAGTGCTTTAGGTGAAGCTTCAGGTATGGATGTTGGTAAGATCATGAACTCATGGCTTGAACAACCAGGTTATCCAGTGGTTTCAGCTAGTGTTGTCGATGGCAAACTTACATTGTCACAAGAACAATTCTTTATCGGTGAAGGTAAAGAAGTTGGCCGTCAATGGCAAATTCCTTTGAACGGTAATTACGATGTTGCTCCTAAGATTATGTCTGAAAAGACAATTACATTAGGCGATTACGCAGAATTACGTAAGGAAAATGGTAAACCATTCCGCCTCAATGTTGGTAACAACTCACACTTTGTTGTTAAGTATGACGAAACACTAAAGAAGGATATTTTTGACAATATCGACACTGTTGATACAATTTCTCAACTTGGTTTACTACAAGACCTACGTCTTTTAGCTGATGCTCGTCAAATTTCCTACGCTGACGTTGTGCCAATGCTTGAAGGCTTCTCAGAAAGTACTTCATCAACTGTCACAGCTGCAATGTACCGCATTGCCAATAACTTGAAGAAATTCGTTAAACCTAATACTGATGAAGAAAAAGCTTTGCAAGCCTTCTATGACAAGTTGAGTGCTAAACAAGTTGCTCGTCTTGGCTGGAAACCTGAAGCTGGCGAATCAATCGATGACCAATTGACACGTCCATATGCCTTGAGTGCTGCTTTGTATGCTAAGAATGAAAAAGCTATCGCTGCTGCTCATGATTTATTTGCCGCTAATAAGGATGACTTGGCTAACTTACCAGCTGATATTCGTCTCTTGGTTATCAGAAATGAAGTTAAGAATTATGGTAGTGAAGAATTAGTTAATAGTTTGTTGAACGAGTACAAGACAACTTCTGACCCAAGTTACAAAGATGACTTGTCAGTAGCTATTCCAAGTACAACTGATGACAAATTGATTGCTGAAATTGTTGCTAAGTTTGAAGATGCTGATATTATCAAACCTCAAGATCTACGTGCATGGTATCGTGGTATTTTGAATAATGACGAAGGTCAACAAGCTGCTTGGGATTGGATCAGAAACGACTGGCAATGGTTGGAAGATACTGTCGGTGGCGATATGGAATTTGCTACATTCATCACCGTTACAGCCTATGCTTTCCATACACCAGAACGTTTTGATGAATTCAAGAAGTTCTTTGAACCTAAGATCAACACACCAGGATTGACTCGTGAAATCACAATGGATATCAGTACCATTGAAACAAAGGTTAACTTGGTTGAAGACGAAAAAAATGCTGTTAATGTAGCAATTAAAAATGCTTAAGCTTTTAAGAATAAAACACTTTACAAAGGTCCTAATAACTCAATTTGAGTTGTTGGGGCCTTTTTTTATACGTAAAGCAGTTAAACACATATTATTTTTCTAAAAAATGAACTATCCCGGAAATAAATATGCAATATGTCTAAACATGACATTACATATAAACGATTAGGGTTTATTATATAAGTAGAGTTATAAAATACGATGATGGAATTTGTGAAGGGAGCGATTGGTATCAAAAAGTTATCAATTTTATATGTGGGAATAATCCTATTAGGATTTCTTTTAATATTAAATTTTTCAACAAATAACGCTTATGCTGCCAATCAAGTGCAGATTTCATTGACTAAAGTATTGAGCAACACGGTAGACAATAAGGGTGTAGATCACACTTTGCCCAAAGGTCTAACTAATATCAACGAGTTATTTAATATTCCAACGATTACTAATAATGACACTGAAGTTTTACCTGCAAATACTGGTGATAATAAGGGCAGTGCCGATGTAGCGGTATTAACACAGTATGGTCAAACTAATAAAGTTGGTGCCATTTGGTCAAAAAGGACACAAACTGATACGGCTAAGCAAAATTATATTGATATAAATAAACGTCAGACGATGTCTATGTGGATGTTTTTTGGTGGTGTCGATAGTTTTGGTGGTGCTGATACTGGTGATGGGATGGCCTTTGTTTTACAAAATGTTTCCGACAATGCCTTTACTAATGCAGGTGATACGTCCAAAGTTCCTGGTGAAGCCTTGGGTGTCTGGGGAGCAATTATCTCTCCAATAGATATTTCAATACCATCCTTGGCTAAAACGGCTATTCAAAAGAGTTGGGCGATGGAGTTTGATACCTATCCTAATTTTGGTGATCCTAAAGATACTAAAACCTATGACAGTGATTTTGACCAGTATGTTAATAGTGGTGTTAATCATATTGCCAGTAATTATCCAGCACTAGAATCAACTTATGCGATTGGTGATAGAGGTGCGTATATGAACCATGATAATTTGATTACAAGCATTCCCACTACATCAAGGCCGACAAACTTCTTAACTGATGGTTATTGGCATCATGTCACTTTGACTTGGAATCCAGCTCCTAGTGGTTCTACTGAGGCTACGATGACTTTAAATTATGATGATAAGAATATGGACGGAACACCTAAATTAACCAGTGCCGGTAAAGTGAATACCAAAGTTATGAAAGTTGATACGACTGCTTTTGATCTCAATGGTAGTAATAAACTTTACTGGGGCTTTACAGGTTCAACTGGTTTGAGTTCTGAAAATAATCTAATTATTTTTGAATCAATTCCATCTTTGGTTGAGGCTGATACTACGACTTCAATTATTGATGAAACTTCTGGAAATCGTGAAATAACTGACGCGACAACTGAAGCTCCCAATGCTAATGTAGTTCATCAAGGCGATAAAGTTAGTGTCAATTATGATTTGAATTACCTAACTGGTTCTAAACCTTGGGCAGATATTAATGCAACAATTAAACTTCCCGATAAGATTGATTACAGTAGTGCCTTAATTACCTATACAGATGATGCTGGTAAAACTACTACTGAAACAATTGGTGAATTTAGCGGGATGACTAATAATCAAATCACGCATAAATTGGGACAGTCTCTGTATAAGACCGGAATTAAGTCCGCCAATATCAAATTTGAAGGAACTGTTAATGCTGGTACAACGGCTACAGAAACTGATGTTGCTGCAGCACATGCTAGTTTCTATGGTAATGATCTGCAAAAGGATGTTATGACGAAAGCCTTTGTTATCAAGCAACCAAATAAAATTACTTTAACGAAGACGGGGAAGGATGTCACAACTAGTTTTAATAAGGAAGTTCTATTGAATGGTAAAGTTTCTTACAGTGATAAAACTAAAACAGTTGATCCTTCTAAATTAACCGTTGTTGCCAACGTAAATGGCGAAATTGCCAAAACCTCAATGAATTCAATTCTAGCTAGCGGTTCAACTGATACTTTTGCCTTGCCAGTATCTTCACAACTATTCTCTAATTTGCATGAAGGTGCTAATACGGTGACAATTTATGTTTATAACAATGATGATTACAATGTTTCGGACGTGATTACTTATACGGTAACCATTTCAGGAACGGTTTCTTTATCCGTTAATCCAGAAAGTAATTTTAAGACGACTCAATCATTTGGCAGTGATTCAATCATTCCCAGAGCTGATGATTGGTCGATTGGTGTGACTGATAGTCGTCAAAAGGGTGCTACTTGGAAACTTTATGCTTCCGCAACGCCATTAGTTAATGGAAATAATCAGAGTTGGACAAGTTCTAAAGATGGTGAAAGTTTGATTTTCATCGACAAGTCTGGTGATACCGATAGTTTGGTTAACAATAAAGTTGAAATCAGTGAGGCGGTTAAGAGTCAAACGGATTCTCAAGTCTTTGATGTTGATAATCAATGGTCAAAGGATAACGGAATCCTGTTGGAGCGTAGTTCATTTGAAACTGCCGGTAGGTACACTTCGACGATCACGTGGAACCTTCAAGACAGTATTTAAAGACAAATAATCTAATAAAAAATCACGGTTATTGAGTAATATCTCAAACCGTGATTTTTTTGTCTATGAAAACGGATAAATGAAAAGATAGTTGTTTAAATATATTTTCATTAGATATAACATAAAGATGTTAGATGGTTTTATTAAATTAATAATAGGTATAGGAACTTAGTTCCTATTGAAGTGAATAATAATGAGGAAATTTTTTTTAAAGGCTTTATTTCTGATGGCTGCAACGGGGGCAGTTATTGGAATTGATGAAACCAGAGTTCAAGCTGGTACGTCGCAACAGGATTCTATGACAGAAACACGGGAGGGGCTGGCTAAAGCACCAGATAATCTTGGATTGAATGAGTCACAATTTTTACATGGTGATTTTTCAGGATTTGGGAGTAGTGCTAAGAATAGTGCTATTTTGCAAAACTCAACAATGCATTCAACGGGAACATCTTATGATCCGTTGATGGCAATTAGAATGACTAATTACACCGATCAGGAAGGCGCTATCTGGTCTAATGTTGATAACGGAAATTACGTTAATATCAATAATAAACAGACTTTGTCATGTTGGTTATACTTTGGACCATCACAGCATATTCATAGTGGTGATTCCTTTGGTGATGGGATGGCCTTCGTATTGCAAAACCCAGCTAACGGTGTTTCATCATTCTCTCACAATGGTACAAAAATTGGGACGGGTGAAACCTTAGGAGTTTGGGGCATGGATACTGATAAATCAGTTACATCGACTCAAACAATTGCTGATACAGCCATTCAAGATAGTTGGGCTTTGGAATTTGATACTAATGATAATAAGTCAGGCGTGTTAAACGATGATTTTGATGCTGAAAGTGATATCACAGGGCAACATATTGCTTATGGTTACCCAGGTGATGCTAGTACATATGTCAGACATAAGGCAGATTTAGTAGGTTTAAGTAACTACTACTCTATGAATCATTCTGGTGTTCAAAATATTACAACGTTGCACGATGATAATTGGCATCATTTAACGATTTCGTGGGATCCCACAACATTCAGAATTACTTATAAGTATAATGATAAGAATTTGGATGGGTCTAAGAGTGATACACCTTTAGTATCAACCAGCGATCCAGTTCATGCGACTGAATTTGGTGGAAAGAATGCTATGTCTAATAAGTTGCAGTGGGGCTTCACAGCAACTAGTGGTGCAGCTTATGAGCCTAATTTGATTGCGTTGGAATCTATTCCTTCTTCTGTTGAAGGGACAGTTACTTCGGACATAACTGACAATACACAAAACAAAACATTCTCTGAAACAGATACTAATCGAAATGTTAATTCTGGTGATAGTTTGAGTTTTAATTACCATCTACGTTTTGATAGTGGCGAAAACAAATGGTTAAATGATGTAGCTCAGATCACATTTCCAAGCAATGTTACTTTTACAAACGGTGACGCTAATCAAGTATTAGGTTATGTAACTTACAATGATGGCAGTGATGCTAAAGCTGAGCCAATCTATGCTAGTGAAATTGATAAAGAAACAGGTAGACTAAAACACGGTATAGCTAAAGATTTATATGTCAGTTCTGATGGAACCTATCGACCTTCAGAAGCTACGATTACAATCAATGGTGTTGCTAATGACGTTAAAAGTGATACCGTAGTTAAATCAGTTAGTGCCCATTTTGATAGTGATAATTTGATTACTGATGCTGATACTCCAGATTTTACTATTAAAAAAGCTAAGGCAATCAGCTTAGCTTTGGATCAAAGTAATATTACGGTATCTAATAATAAGGACGCTAATATTACGGGTAAGGTTTCATATGGTGATGGTAGTACCGTCAACAATTCTGATGTCACAGTTCATGAGAATTTGAACGGCAAAGACTTAACTACTTCAACATTGGACAGTAGCGCTGCCAGTGGTACATTGAATCTAAATATTCCTTCAGCTGAGTTGACCCAAACGACTAACGTCTTAAAAGTTTATGTGGAAGATAGCGATGGAAATGTTTCGACAACTTCTACGGTAACGATTACGAAGAAGGGGAGTTTGTCATTGAAGGTCGACGATTATTCATTTGGAACAGTTAATCAGGCGATGGCTTCGATGTTGATTCCTAGAAAAGGCGATTGGAATATTGTCGTTAATGATGGTCGAGAGAATGGGACTAAGACTCCTTGGCGTTTATCGACCTCTACTTCGGGATTGTATAGTGGCGATACTGCTTTTAATGGGAGTCTAATTTTTAAGAATTCCAATGGTTTAGAATTGCCAATAACTAATGACGAAAGTGTTAATATCGCTGACGGTTACAAGAGTGTCGATGGTGAACAAGTTACTAACATCGGTAAATCTTGGAATGAATCCGACGGTATTATGCTCAAATCGAATGGATTTAACTCCAGTGGAAAGTATACTGGAAAGATGAATTGGGTTCTTTCAGAATCCGTTTAAAACAAAAAAAGACTCGAAAACATAGCATATGAGGGCTGACGTTTTCGGGTCTTTTTCCGTGAATGATGATAATACTAGCATTTTTGTTGGTTTTCAAATAATATGCTTGAGTTTATCTTTAGCAAACAAAAAATGCGAAACGTGTTTTGTCACGCTCTCGCATTTTTGTTTAGTTATTATTTCCAAAAATTTGGATGATACTCAAGAACAAGTTGATGAAATCAAGTACCAAATTAACTGAAGCTAGTAAAGCAATAGCACCAAGGCTCTCTGATGTAGCATTGTTTTGATAAATACGTTTGATATTTTGTGAATCAAAAGCAATGTAGAACAAGAAGAGAATGATGATAACACCACTAACCAGCATCATTAAGGCTGTACTCTTGAAGATGAAGAGGTTGATTGCTTCAACCACAATGACTGAAATAAGGCCAATCATTAAGGTACGGCTCCACTTAGTTAAATCTTTCTTGGTAACGAAACCAATAAAAGCTGAAACAACGAAGATAGCTGATGTAACGGTTAATGTTTGGATAATACTTTTAGCTGAGTACATGTAGAAAACTGGAACTCCGATAAATGATAGTGTAAACAGGAATCCTAGGTAACTTAAGAAAGTTAAGAAGTAAGATCTTGTTGCAAAACGTCCACATAAACTAATGAAGCCGATTGGAACACCAATCATTAAGATCATTGAAATAATACGATGATTTGCCATACCTTGGAAAAGGGCCATGGATAAAGCTGTGTTCTTTGCGATTGCTTGCGCACAGATCATCCAAAAAGCAATTCCCAAACCAGTGTATAAGTAAACTAGGGATGTGAATCTAGCCAGACCAGTGGCTTTTACTTTGTCTATACTTTGCATAGTTTCCTCCTTAAAGACTCTATAATTATTGTACAATAGCATAACATTTATTGATATTGGTAGTAAATAATACGGAATTATTATTTTTGTGAAGTATGCCATCCTCCACAACAAGAAAATTTGACTGGAACGCCATGGGCACGACTTGAAACTAATAATTTTGCACTTCGCGCAAAATCATGGATTTCCAAGCTCGGCCTTTCCCTAAGCAATAAATTGCTAAGGGAATCTCATGGCTGAGTCAATTTTCTTGTTGCTCCGGACTAAATCCGGCTTTGTTTATTAATCATTGTAAAATCTAAATACTAAAAAGACAGACTCTATTAAGAGATTCAAGCATATTTGCATGTCTTAAAATACTTAATGGGTCTGTTTTTGGTTTAGGATTTAAAAGTTTCTATTTTAACCATGTAAGATTGGATGGTAACTCTATTCAAGTTTTATTTTTTCTAAATTTTTAGAGAAAAGGGAGAGAAATCTTTCTTAGGACAACTGATTGGTTTCAATTTTTTGTTAAGGTTTCATCCATGATATAAATATCACAAATGTTACATAGTGTGACAAATTGATAAAAAGAAAAACTGGAATCTCTAGTATGTTCTAGAAACTCCAGTTTATTTGTTGTGAAATTATTTTATGCAGCGTTTAAAGCAGCTTCGCTTTTACGCATTTCGATAGCTGTACTCATGTAGACGAATGGTGCGTAAATCAAAGCAGCTACTACAATATTTAGAGCGGCGATGACTCCACCTTGCCAACTAGCGGTTGCGATAACAGCACCGATAATTGGTGGTGTTACCCAAGGCGGCATACTTGTACATGCCGGCATGAAGCCTGATACCGTAGCAAAGTACGCAATACTTACACTGACCATTGGAGCCAAGATGTAAGGTACGAACAAGATTGGATTAAGCACTAATGGTAAACCAAAGGCTAATGGTTCATTGATGTTGAAAATACCTGGTGCTGTTGCTAGTGAAGCAACTGACATATAAGGTTTATTCTTACGTCCAACGATAAAGATAGCAATTAGTAAACCGATTGTTACACCAGTACCACCCATGTTAACAAATGAGTCCATAAATGGTTTGTTAACGATATAAGGAATTTCCTTACCAGCCTTTAAAGCAGCAGCGTTAGCTTGAATAGCTGGAGCATTGATTGTTTGCATGAATGGTTCGATCATGTTGGCACCATGAAGACCAAAGAACCATAAGAATGGTGTGATGAAAGCAATCAATAGGGCAGTTGGATAACTATTAGCCATACCCATAAATGGTACTTGAACGGCCTTATAGAAGGCTGTAACTACGTTTTCGATGTGCATTGCATTTAGTAGCATTGTAACGAAAGCGAAGATTGTAACAGTGAAGATAGCTGGCAATAAAGCCGCGAAGGATTTAGAAACAGCAGGTGGAACTCCATCGGGCATTTTGATGTTGAACTTATCTACGCCAGATAAGCGTTTGAAGATTTCTGTTGAAATCAAACCAACGATCAAAGCGATGAAAAGACCAGCTGAATCCATTCCTTGAGCCCCTCCGACTGCAAAGAATGAAGCTAGTGAAACGATACCGGCAGAAATACTGTCAATATCATAAGTCTTAGCCAAGTTATGAGCGACAAGGAATGAAATTAGAATAGAAAGAATTGCAAAAGTACCATTCCAGATATTTCCCCCGAGAAGTGTCCAGACATAAGAATCGCCCAATTTTTCACTGAAAATTCCATTCATAAAGCTTTGGAATCCAGGAATTGGCAAGTTATTGATCAATACGGCAAAAGCACCAACGATCATTAGTGGCATTGTATATGCGAAAGCATCACGAATGGCAATTAAATGACGTTGATTACCAATTTTAGTAGCAACTGGTAAAAAATGCTTTTCCATGAAAGCAATAAATTTTTTCATTGTTAACCCCCCTTTTTTGAGTATGTTTAATTTATACCATTTTAATGTAAGGGGTTACAACGATATTTGTAACAACTTTTAGTTATCTTTGGCACGTGATAATGAAGAAGTTCTACGAATTAATTTTTCAATAAGGAACATAGCGGGAGTCTGAGAAGTCACATTATCGCTGTCAATCATTTGTTCCGTAGCGTAATAAGTTAAAACGTATTGACTCATTTTGGCAATTGTTGAAGTGGGATTATTTGTAATTGCGATTACCGGAATACCTTGTTTGATGAAGTTAGCAACGTATTTGATCATTACATGATTTTCCCCAGAAACAGAACAGACAATTAAGCAGTAATCATCGGCCTCATCTGGATTAGTTTTAATAATTGGATTATCAATTGGTTCCCGAATCAACAACGACATATTGATCAAACTAGAATAGGTGACTGAACCAAATTCGGCAAGGATACGAGAGGTCCCGGCTCCAATCCAGAGCACGTGCTTACAGTTGACTAAAATTTCAGCTACTTCGTCGATTTTATGGCTGTTATCATTGCTATCGGTTTCCGTAATGGATTGAATAATTTCGTTGGTATCTAAATCGGTTGGATAAGTTTTGGTAAAATTCTTGTTGCCCATGTGTAATTTGAGGCGTGTTTTGAATTCAGACCAACCCACGCATTCAAATTTTTGACAGAAACGCTGGATACTGGCAGTGCTACAATAAGTTTCATCCGCCAGGTCACGAATCCGCATGTAAATAACGTTGTCCATATTTTTAACGATGAATCGATAAATAATCATATCAGTTTCGGTGAGATCAGGAGTGTAATCAAGAAATAACATTTTTTCTACCAGCTTTACATTCGATTAAAAGTTAAATTGTACCTATTAATATAGTACCTTATTCTGTGATGTCATTTTTCGAAATCAACGAAATTATTATGCGATTGCTCACAGTCATTTTAAATCTCTACTATGGTTTATTGAGGGGATTTTTACTTAAGTTTGATTAAATATGTCACCCTCCGCAACAAGTCCGATTGGTCTGGAACGCTGTGGACACTGATTTGAGCCAATTGAAAATCACAATTGTCTCAAATACAGGTCTTTTACTAAGTGGGAAACCCACCAAGTAAAATTTCACGGCTGAGACCAATCGGACTTGTTACTCCAGGTTAAATAGAGGTCCTATTTAATATTCATTTCTCTAAATTTGAAAAATAGCGTCTATTTAGAATTCCACGATTTTTTTGAGAAAATTCTAAGTAGGCGCTATTAAATTCCAAATTCAAAAATTTTATATTGACTGGAATTAAGAGAGAATCATTGGAAGTCATCGGATTCAATCTTTTTTTTCAAAATAATACTTTTATCATGTCGAAAGGCACTAGGACTCATTCCATAGAATTTGTGGAATGCCTTACTAAAGTTGAAAGGATCTTTATAGCCTACAGAGTAAGATATTTCAGCAATTCCATAGTTACTATTCAAAAGGAGTAAACGGCTTTTTTTCATACGTAACTCTAAAATGAAATTTTGTGGAGACTTGTCGATGGTTTCTTTGAAAATACGATGTAAATAAGTACGGTTTATATCTAAATTTTCAGCTAACTGATTAATAGAAATATCGGTATCGTAATTACTTTCAATAAATTGACAAGCTTGTTTGAAGATCTGATTTTTAGTTGAAATACGATTGTTTTGTTTAGGGTATTCGCTAATTAGTAAATAAAGTAGTTTGTACGTTTCCGCGAGCATTAGTAAATCATTTGGAAATAGATCTGAATTATGAGAGAGGACTGATAAATGTAAGAATTGATCAATGAATTTTGAATTCTTTTTTAAAGTTAATGTGTAATTATCCATTAAAGTACTTCTACGCAAGTAGTCATCCACTTGTGTACCGCTTAAACCAATCCAAATATATTCCCATGGATCATTTTTATCAGAAAAGTAACTAACAGGGATTCCGCGGGGAATAATAAAACAATCATTCTTTGATAAATGGTAAGTATGGCCTTTAATTTGAAAGTCGCCGTGACCACTTAGGATGTAATGTAAAACGTAATTGTTCTTAATAGTAAATTTATTTGTGGCACCATCACCCATAGCCTGACCACAGAAATCAAAATTAACCTCGAATTGAACTTTGTTAAATTCAAAAAAATTTAATTGATTACCATGCATAATTTATTCCTCAAAGATTTTTGTCTACATTTTACCATGTATTGTCTACATCTAACAATTTCTAATCGTTAGTGGTGTTGGTACAATCAATTTATAAAGTTAAGCGCTTACAAATAAGGAGTATTAAGAATATGACAGATAAACAATTTTTTTGGGGCAATTCAGTCTCAAGTATGCAAACTGAAGGAGCCTGGAATGAGGACGGTAAAGGAATGTCGGTTTACGATATCCGAGAGGCCGGTGAAAATAGGTCAGACTGGAGAGTAGCCACTGACGATTATCATCGTTATAAAGAGGATTTTGATTATATGCAAGACTTGGGAATGAACATGTATAGATTCCAAATCTCATGGTCACGAGTAAATCCTAATGGTGATGGTGACTTTAATCAAAAGGGTATCCAATTTTACGACGACTTTATTGATGGACTTTTGGAACGTGGTATTACGCCAATGATATGCTTGTATCATTTTGACATGCCATTACATCTGGCTAAGAAATATAATGGCTTTGTCAGTCGAGAAGTTATGGAAGCGTTTGTCCGTTTCGCTAAAAGGATGATTGATCATTTCTCCGGAAAAGTGAAGTATTGGTTAACTTTTAACGAACAAAATCTATTTCATATGAGTGGAGCCTTTCAGGGAGCTGGATATCTAGATGGTGACCGAAGTTTAACGGAGTTATATAAGATTCAACATCATATGATGTTAGCTCATGCAATTATTTCAAATTATATTCATGAAAATACAGATGCACAAATCGGTGGTATGTTGGCGTATATGGAAATATACCCAGCCACAAGTAAACCTAAGGATGTTTTTTACGCCGAGAAGGCAGATGAATTTTACAACAAAAATCTATTACGATGTTTTTCTGAAGGTGAATACTCAGATGAAGTTCTTAAAGAAATGGGACGTTTTGGAATAAAAGATGTTATTAGAGATGGTGATTTAGATATTATGTCTCGAATGAAAAGTGATTGGATTGCCTTTAGTTACTATCAATCAGCAGTTTTAAATGCTGATGAATTAAACGATGATATTCCAGTATCTAAATACATGGATATTGGCTCAGTGAGGAATCCTTATTTGAAGGCAACTGAGTGGAATTGGCAAATTGATCCAATGGGATTTAGAACAGCTTTAGTCAAATTGCATTCGCAAACTGGTTTGCCTATTTTTCCGATTGAGAACGGAATTGGCGTAATTGAGAAGTGGGATGGAGAAAATCCAATTGATGATCTTTATAGAATTGAATATCATCACGATCATATTAAGGCAATGCAAGATGCAATGAATATAGATGGAGTACCAATCTTGGGATACCTTGGTTGGGGTTTAATTGATATTCTCAGTTCTCAAGGAGATATGCGTAAGCGTTATGGAGTTGTTTATGTAAATCGTGATAATCATGATTTAAAGGATTTAAAACGAGTTCCAAAGCGTAGCTACTATTGGTTAAAGAAAGTTATTAGTTCAAATGGAAAAGATTTAGAAATTGAAAATTAAAGGAGGAATTGAAGATGCTCGAAAAAAATTCTGCTGCTGATAGAAGTTCTAAATTTCAGGACAAAATGGTAGAAATTGGTGCTAAAGTTGGAAATCAGATTCATCTTCGTTCATTACGTGATGGAATGTCAGTTTTAATGCCATTATTCATTCTTGCTGGTCTTGGAGTATTAATAAATTTTGTTGTGATTCCTTATAGTGTTGGTGGTTTGAAAGGAATATTAAATATCTCTAATCCCGATGCGGTAATTGCTAAAATGCAAATATGGGGATCTACTATTTCTAGAGGTACTTTGGATGTTACTGGGCTATTGATGGCACCTTGTATTGGCTATGCAATGGCTAAGAATCGTGGGTTTTCCAATCCGCTCTCGGCTTCGGTTATAGCTTTGGTTTCATTGATTACATTATTGCCTTTAACTGTTAGCATTGTTCCTAACGGTAAGAAGATTGCTGTTGATATTGGTGGTGTTTTAACTACTAATGACCTTGGGTCTAAGGCCATGATTGCAGGAATTATCGTAGGTTTATTGTCAGCTGAGATATTTGTTAAATTAACTAAAATCAAAAAGATGAAAGTTAACTTAGGACCAGGAGTACCACCTATGGTTGCTGAAGCTTTCTCAAGTATGTTTCCAGCAATGATAACGATTAGTATTTTTGCTTTGATTTCTGCTATTTTACAAGGTTTTTTCAATACAGATTTAATTACTTTAATTGTAACGGTGATTCAAACACCATTGCGTTCTATTACAACCAGTTTGGCAGGCTACTTGTTCCTTTATTCATCAGGTAATTTATTATTCACAATAGGAATTCATCAATCAGTTATTACAGGAACATTCACTGATCCATTTCTCTTGATTAACCAAAATGAAAACATGGCAGCATTTGCTAGTCATGGACATGTTCCTAATATTATTACAACGGCCTTCCAAATTGTTTACCCACAAATGGGTGGTACTGGCGCAACAATTTCATTACTTTTAGCAATTTTTCTATTTTCAAGATATAAGGCCAGTCGTGATTTGGGTAAATTGGCACTAGCACCAGGAATGTTTGAAATTAATGAACCAATTATCTTTGGTTTCCCAATTATTTATAATTTACCAATGATCATTCCATTTATTCTTCTACCTATTTTTAATGCATTAGTGGGTTACTTTGCTACAAGTATTGGTTTAGTATCTAAGACAGTAGTAATGGTTCCATGGGTAACACCTCCAATTATTAGTGGCTTTTTAGCAACGGCTGGTGACTGGCGGACACCTATTTTACAGGTAATTTTGATTGTGGCTGGTGCCTTCATTTATCTTCCATTTATGCGAGTTAGTGAGGCTGTTTCGATGAAGTTAGCTCAGGAAAAACAGGAGAAAGAAGATCTAGAAAAGGCAGTAGTTGAATAAAAAGCAAAATGTAGAAGGGATACTGACAATGGCAATTTTAATAAATGAAGATAAAAAATTATTTACGCTTCAAACGCGAAATAGTACCTATCAAATGAAAGTAGGTAATTTTGGCTATCTTTATCATCTTTATTATGGAAAAAGAGTTGATCATCAAGATCTTTCTTACTTGCTCTACGATGGTCCTTCACACTTTGCACCATATCCTTACGAATCAACGAACCGAGTTGGTTCTCTAACTTTAATGCCTCAGGAATTCCCAACTGTGGGAACGGGCGACTTGGGTAGTGTGGCTCTGGATGTTGAGAATGCTGACGGTACTCGAATTATTGATCTGAAATATAAAGGTTACGAAGTTTTAGATGGAAAGTACAGTTTGACTGAATTGCCCTCATTTTATGCACATGACAATGACGCTCAGACTTTGAAAATCACCTTGGTGGATGTCGTTTCCGATATTGAAGTGGAACTCTATTATGGCGTATTTGAAGATAAAGATGTCATCACTCGAGCAGCCGTGATCAGTAACCTTAGTGAAAATGCAATCCAGCTTAAAAAAGCTCAATCCCTATCACTCGATCTTATTTCTGGTCAGTATGATTTAATCCATTTCCACGGTCGCTGGGCAGATGAACGTAATTTTGAAAGAGTCCCTTTGACTCATAATGTAACGACTTTTGGATCAAACTATGGCATATCGAGTGCTAAAGAAAATCCTGGATTCATTCTGCTAGATAAAAATACTACTGAAGAAAATGGCAACTGTTACGGATTTAATCTAGTTTATAGCGGCAATTTTCAAGCAACTGCTGAATTGGGTACCTTGGGTCAGAGCCGAGTTACGTTGGGGTTAGGTGATAACGAATTCTCATGGAAATTAGATCCGGGTGCTATGTTTGAAGTTCCCGAAGCCGTGATGAGTTTTTCTAGTGAAGGGTTAACGCAACTATCACATAATTTTCACGATGCTATTAGAGAAAATCTTTGTCGAAGTAGATACATCAGTGGACCACGACCAGTTTTGATCAATAACTGGGAAGCAACCTATTTTGACTTCACTGGCAAGAAATTATTAGAAATAGCGACTGCAGCTAAAGATATTGGTGCTGATCTTTTTGTTATGGACGATGGCTGGTTTGGTAAACGTTCAGACGATAATAGTTCTTTGGGCGATTGGTTTGTGAATGAACAGAAACTTGGATGCTCACTTAATGAGCTGGTATCCAAGGTCAATGCTTTAGGAATGGAATTTGGAATCTGGTTTGAACCGGAAATGGTCAATGAAGATAGTGAACTCTACAATGCCCATCCGGACTGGGTTTTGAATTTCCCTCACCGAAGACCATTGTTGAGTCGTGGTCAGATGGTTTTAGATATGTCGAATGAAGCAGTTCAAGATTATCTGTTTGATCGTATCTCTAATGTGCTGGATAGTGCCAATGTTAGCTATATTAAATGGGACATGAACCGTCCAATTACCGAGTGGTACTCCAAAGACTTGGCCGATAAACGACAAGGTGAACTCCAACATCGCTATGTTCTAGGACTTTATAAGTTATTAGGACGACTTACCCGGAGATATCCGGATGTTTTATTTGAAGGTTGTTCCAGCGGTGGAGCTCGATTTGATTTAGGAATGCTAGCTTATGAACCACAGATTTGGACCTCCGATAATACAGACGCTATCAATCGTTTGAAAATTCAGTATGGGACGAGTTTCTTCTATCCTATATCAACGATGGGTTCACATATTTCAGCCAGTCCTAATCACCAAAATGGACGAATAACACCATTTGAAACTAGAGCTAGTGTTGCGATGGCGGGAACGTTTGGCTATGAGTTAGATGTTACTAAGATGAGTGATGCGGACAAAAAACAGGCTAAAACTTATACTGATTTTTACAAAAAGATTCAAAAGATGACTTTCAACGGCGATTATTATCGTTTGGCCAGTCCTTTTGATCGAAATAGTGACATTGTCGCTTGGCAAATTGTTGCTAAGGATAGGTCGCAGAGCCTTGTTACTGTTGTGGCGACTGATGTTGTTGGCAATCCACCGTTCGTCTATATTAAATTACGTGGTTTGAAGGCCAATGCTAAGTATAAAATTCAGAATAATATTTATAGCGGCGATGCCTTAATGAATGCTGGATTAAAATTAACGCAGCCCAAAGGTAACTATCCTTCGGAACAGATTTATATTGAAGAAGTGAACGGCAAATAGTTTAAAAACAAAGAACTCAGTAACTTGGTCATAAGTTATTGGGTTCTTTTTGACCACTTGAGTTCAAAAAGTGACCGCATAAACCGATACTATATACATCAGATTGGGGATGTGGTGTAATACATCTAACGAAAGGGTTGTTCGATGTGAAAATAAAAGTAGATATTTCGCCGCAATACTCGGAAAAAGAGATTGTGATACATGCGAATAAAAATGATGATGAAGTTCAAGAAATCTTACATAACATCAAAGAGATTGAGACTAAATTTCACAGTTTAAATGGTTATTTGGATGAGACTGTCTATTCGTTGCAGCTCAAGAATATTCTGTTTTTTGAGACGAACGATCGAAATGTCTATGCCCACACTAAAGACAACGCCTTTTTGATTCATTATCGGTTGTACGAATTGGAACAGAATTTACCGGATAACTTTTTACGAATCTCTAAGTCGGCAATTTTAAATGTTGACGAGATTTTGTCACTGACTCGATCGGTGACTGGTAATGTTGTTCAGTTTCGAGATTCTTACAAGCAGATTTATGTTTCAAGACGATTTTTGAAAAAATTGAAAATCAAATTAAATCAAAGGAAGTTTTAACTATGAGAAATAGAAATGGGATCTTTTGGGGATTATTTCTGTTACTGAGTGCCGCCATTCTTGTTGTCAGCCAGTTACACTTAATCACTTACACGTTTAGTTTTTGGACAGTAGTCGCAACTATTTTTTTAGCTGCAGTTTTAATTAAAAGTTTAGTATACTTTTCAATTTCGGGGACAGTCTTTTCCTTGGCGTTCTTGGGAATTCTGTATGCGAAACCTTTAGGAATCACAGCCATCGTACCTTGGACGATTTTAGGGGCAGCATTGTTGATAACTATTGGTTTATCAATGATTTTGAATCCCTTTTTAAGAAAGCATCGTCCTTGGATGAATTATAGTAAGGGGTATACCAGAGGTCATCATGGTCCTTTTTTTAACTTTGACTACAGCTCTGAACCTGATATGAAAACTATCGATGAGCCGGATGTCGATGTGTATGTCAAAATGGGAAACAGTGTTAGATATGTGAAATCAGATGACTTCAAAACCGCCAATATCAACGTTAATATGGGTGAGGCAAAAGTTTATTTTGATCACGTAACCGTTAAAGATACGGCGATTATTAATGTCAATGTTTCTCTAGGCGGTGCTGAATTATACATCCCAAGTAATTGGAACGTTATCAAAGGTGTTAATAACAGTATGGGAAATATCACAGAAGCTGGCGTTCGTAATGTTGGTGAAGATAGTCCCGATGTTACAATTTCAGGATTAGTTTCTCTGGGAAATTTAAAAATTAGTTATATTTAGAAATAGAGTCGCAAATTTGCGACTCTATTTTCGTAAAACGGCAAAATATTAAAATAGAAAATCAGAACCAAGCGTCTATTTTTCAAAAATGTTAATCTAATATCATAAATGAATGACAAATAGGGGCAAACAGATGGAAAACTTCACGGTCTACAACGAAACGATTGACGAGTTACCGATTATCATAGATTTTCCTCACAGTGGGACATGGCTTCCCGACGAGGTTCGAAAAAAAGTTATTCCTGGCCGATTATTACCCAATGTTGATTGGTTCTTGCCAGACCTATATAACTTTTTACCACAGAATGGTTTTACAACATTGCAGAATAATGTGCATCGATATGTAGCAGATCCCAATCGTAGCCTGGGAATGATCAATCCTAAGGGGGATTATCGTTACGAGGTTGTTTACAGTAAGACGACTTTTGATAAGCCAATATATCAGAAAACATTATCACCAGATGAAGTCTATCAACGGATCGAAACTTTTTATAATCCTTATCACCATCAGTTGCAAAAATTAATTGATCATAAACTAGAGAAATTTGAAAAAGTATATTTATTCGATCTACATAGCTACGCAGAATATCCACACGAAGACG
This sequence comes from Companilactobacillus sp. HBUAS56275, assembly GCF_036913655.1. Taxonomy (NCBI): domain Bacteria; kingdom Bacillati; phylum Bacillota; class Bacilli; order Lactobacillales; family Lactobacillaceae; genus Companilactobacillus; species Companilactobacillus sp. HBUAS56275. The sequence goes on along the minus strand of NZ_JAYKKK010000004.1, from coordinate 47,188 downwards.
TCAAAACAGATGATGTAGTACTTGGCAATCGGTTTGATAAGACCTCTGATAGTAAATTACGTGAATTTATGACAGAGCAGTTCAATCAAAAGGGATATTCAGTATCCAACAATCATCCTTTTTCAGGAGGATATATCACTCCTCATTACGGTCAAAATCCTCGAGTAGAATCGATGCAAATTGAATTAGCATATCACATGTACGTTGAAAATCGTTATTTTGGTGAAGAAGAGCTTACAGGAGTTGATGTAGGGACATTCACAACTGCTAAAAATAGTCTGCAAAGTATCTTTATGGAATTACTCAATTACATTTTTTCTAAATAAAAATGCTCGTATTCTGTGTAATAACAGAGTACGGGCATTATTTTTATAGTAAGTGAATATTGTTTTCTTCGCATTTCTCACGTAAATCTTCAGGCCAAACAGCGGCTTGAACTTCACCAACGTGAGCTTTACCAAGTAACAACATGCAAAGACGTGATTGTCCAATACCACCACCGATTGTGTAAGGTAGTTCGCCGTTCAATAAAGCTTGGTGGAATGGCAATTTAGCACGATCTTCAGCGTGAGCCATCTTTAATTGTTCCTTCATTGATTCTTCAGAAACACGGATACCCATACTTGAGATTTCTAGGGCATGTTGTAGAGGTTCATACCAGAACAAGATATCGCCATTTAATTTCCAGTCATCATAATCAGGAGCACGACCGTCATGACGCTTGCCACTCTTCATAGGTCCACCGATTTGCATTAAGAAGACACAACCAAGTTCCTTACAAATAGCGTCTTCACGTTCTTTAGGTGTCTTATCAGGCCAGCGGTCTTCTAACTCTTGAGTTGTAACGAAGTGAATTTCGTCAGGTAGGTGATGAACGGCCTTAGGGAATTTGTACCAAACTTCATGTTCCATATGTTTGATAACTTTGAAAATTGTACGAACGGTGTTTTCCAAAGTTTCAGTTGTACGTTCATCTTTGGCAATGATTTTTTCCCAGTCCCATTGATCGACGTAGATTGAGTGAATGTTGTCGAGGTCTTCGTCTTTTCTGATGGCATTCATGTTAGTGTAAATACCTTCGTGCATATCGAAGTGATAACGTTTCAAAGCTAGACGTTTCCATTTTGCTAGAGAGTGAACGATTTCAATAGTTTCGCCAGGAATACCTTTCATTGTGAAGGAAACTGGTGACTCGACACCGTTAAGATTATCGTTTAAACCAGTGCCTTTTTCGACCATCATAGGTGCGGACAGACGAGACAGGTTTAGTTCCTTACCGAATTCATCTTGAAAAGTTTCACGAATGTATTGAATAGCTTTTTGTGTTTCTTTAACAGATAGTTTAGGATCGTAATCCTTAGGTATAATTAAGTCCATTTTAGTTTCCTCCAATTGTTTCTCATTTATGCAAAATAAAAAAGTCTTTCATCGCAGTTATTAAATTAATAATAACTGGGACGAAAGACTTTTCGCGGTACCACCCAAGTTGCCTATATAAAAATAGACCACCTCAATAAGAGCACAAACATGCTCCACCGATGGTAACGTACCGGTTAACGTCTGTACTTACTTTGACATGGTCATTTCAGCCAGAAACATAAGAAAGTGTTATTCGGAATTTCCATTTACTAGTTGGGTTCTCACCAATCCCAATTCACTGTTAGTGTGGAAAAACTTACTCTTCTTTCTTGTCGTTTTTTATCTTGTGACACTTATATTAGCATTAAATTTGAAAATGTAAAATAAAAATTTGATGAAAACTAATTTTAGAGTGACTAATTAAAATTGCTCTAATGTAGAGAAATTATTAAAGTTAATTGAATTAAATGGTTAAAACGTAAAGTCTAGAATCACGGTCAGGGTAAGGATAGTTAGCGTCAAAGTTTTCGGGAGTGACCTGTTGAAAGCCTTGCTTTTCGTAAAAGTAATGTGAGCGCGTTTCTTTTTCTGGTGTATCCAAAACGATACGGTGGAATGATTGGAGTTTGGCGTAGGACAATAAAATTTGATAAAGCTGAGCCCCTAGATGATGAGGTTGGCCACGATATTGTGGGTAAGTGAAAAACTTTTTTAAAACAGCAGTATTGTCATCCAAAGGTAAAAGAGCAATTGAGCCGACAATTTGATTTTTATCTAAGGCAATCCAGAAATTACCGCCAGTTTTTTGATAGTAAGTTGAAATTTTGAAGATATCGTCTTGTTCTGCCATTTTAATATTTAATTGGGCTTCGATATTTTGACAAAAATTGATTAAATCCACTAATTGTGCCTGATTTCGAGAATTATTTTGATAAGGAATAATTTGCATAGGGGGCCTCGTTTCTTGATGATGATTTAATTGTAATAGGAAACCCTTGATATGTATAATTGATATTATAGATAGCTTTTATCAAAATAATTGATAGTTAGGATAAAATCATGGATATACGTGAGTTGACCACTTTCAAAATGATATCGGAAACACATAATTTCTCAAAAGCAGCGGAATTATTAGGATACACCCAATCCAATGTTTCAATGCAGATCAAAAATCTGGAAGCAGAATTAGGAACTAAATTATTCGATTATCAGAAACGACAGGTTAAGATTACTCAAGCTGGGATAGAACTTTTACCGATGGTGGATAGAACTCTAGAAAATTTCTCTGAGATCAAGACTTGGAATCAACAAGCAGAACGAAAGGGTATTTTAAAAATTGCGGCACCGGAATCATTGACGATTTCGATGGTGGCACCGGCTTTAAAGAAATTCAGACAGAAATATCCCCAAGTTCAAATTGAGTTACAAAATGCTACCTGTCTTCATAATGAAGAAACTTTGTTACGTGGAGAAGTTGATATAGCTTTTATGATGTGGCCCAGTCGTCCTAGTAAAAAATTAATCGATCATGACTTGGGAGAACAAGAAATGGCTTTAGTGGTACCGATTGATAGTAAGGTTTCATTCCAAAAGATAATTGATGATAAAAATGCTCAGTTTATCATTAATGAAGCAGAGTGTAGTTATCGCAATCAGTTCGAAACTGCTGTTTGGCAACAACATCAACGTCAATTTCGAACGACCAGCTTAGATAGTATTGCGGCTATCAAAGCGTCAGTTATAAATGGGTTAGGATTCAGTTACTTACCATTGGCGATGGTAAAAGATGAAATAGAAACAAAAAAATTACAGGTTATTAAAACTGACATTGTAAATCACGTTCACGCCCATTTATTGACTAGAAATTATAAAGAAAGATCCAATTTGATTTCTGAATTTATTCAGATGTTTTAGAACAAAATAACCGTCATTCCAAAAGGAGTGACGGTTATTATTTTTACTGATTTTAAGCGATACCCATAAGTTGCCAAAGTGGAACACAGACGAGTAAGCCAACGATATTTAATAACATGTAACCAATAGACGATTTAGCCATGGCACCACGTGAAGCCATACTATCTTGAACAGCAGCACTACCTGTCAAAATAGGGGCATTCATGTAGGACAAGAGCCAAACATTAACACTAGTTGTTACGATGATAGCAATGATTGCAGGACTAAAACTCATTTGTGAGAAGAATGGAAGTAAGCCGATAGTGATTAAAGTACCTGTAGAGATCAAAGATACAACGACAAACTTACATAGATAAATAATGATTGGCAAAACAATAACGGTAATATAAATGTTTCCGATAATTGGAGAAATAGCTGGAGCAAGAATCTTTCTCAACCAAGTTGTTAAACCAGCGGATTGCATGACGTTACCTAAGGCCATAACAGTACCGATGAAGATGATAGTATTCCAACTCAAACGGGTTTTGAAATCTTCTGGAGTCAAAACTTTTAGAGCAACTAGAACACTGACACCAATGATAGCTGTAACGGCGGCCGGAATATTGAAGACGGACTCCAAAATCCAGAAGACAATAGCGACTAGAATAACAGCGGCGGTGATTTTTTCTTCACGTGACATTGGTCCTAATTCGGCTAATTGTTTGGAAATGAATTCCCGAGAAACAGGTTTATCATCTTTAGGTTTGAAGAGGAAGGTCAATAAGAAATAACCACCAATCAAAATAATGATAGTCCAAGGAATCATCATGACGAACCAATTACCCCAGTTCAATTGAGCTTGAGCTTTAGCAGGTAAGAGTCCTTTAAAAGCATAGTTTTGAGCTGTAGCACTCAAGAAGCTAGCTTCAGTAACGAAGAAGCCCCAAAGAGCAGCTAGAAATAAACCAGAACTACCTTTACCGAAAGGTTTATATCCTAAGGCATTGCTGATTCCTTTTGCAATTGGAGTACTCATGGCTGTTTTAGGATGAGCACTGGGAATCATGGGAGCAATAATTGTTCCGGCCGTGAAGAGGGCTAAAGTTTGGCCTCTAAAATTAGCCGGGAAGAAAGTCATAATTTTTAAAGCAATACGTTTAATTAAACCGGTTTTGGTAGCGGCGGCACCTAAGCCTAAACCACCAATGATGATCCACATTGTCGTTGTCGAGAAAATTTGATAGGCAACTTCGAATTTCACAGCACCTAAAACGACCCAAGAAGATAACATCAATAGACCAGTGGCAAAACTAGGAATAACGTTAAAAATCCAGAAGATATTAGCCGTAACTAGTGAAGCTAGAACAATCATACCTGCATGCGTTAGACCATGAGGAGTTGGAATAAAGAAAGTGATAATAACTCCAAGAACGATCCCAACTATGCCGGCAATTAACTTTTTATGTTTCATAGTGGGTTACCTCTTGTTATTTATTTTCGGATGCTAAAATTTCTTGATTAACTGGGAATTCTGGAACCTTGCCATTTGAAAAATCAATAATGGCTTGAGCAGCACCGAGTCCAAGAGCTTGGTTAGCTTCAACAGTTGTTCCGGCCATATGACTTGTTAGAACTGTATTCTTACTTGTGAAGAGTGGATTGCTTGGATCTGGAGGTTCAGGATTGAAGGAATCAATTGCAGCACCAGCAATAGTACCAGCATTTAAAGCAGCAGCTAGATCATTTTCATTAATGATTCCACCACGAGCCGAATTAATAATGAACGCTGAATCCTTCATAGTAGCTAATTCATTAGCAGTGATCATATTTTTAGTTTCAGGTGTTAATGGCATGTTGATAGAAAGAAAATCAGCTACTGGATAAATATCTTTTAAGTTCTTGTAAAGTTTAACAGGTGATTCTTTCAAATATGGATCGTAACCAACGACATTCATACCAAAGGCTTGAGCTAATTTAACTAACTCTCTACCAATCTTTCCTAATCCTAGAATGGCTAATGTCTTACCACGTAATTCGTTGCCGTTAAGATTGAATTGAGTAGAGAAACCAGGTAGTGAACCAATTTCAGCTAGTTCATCTTTCTTTTCGTGAATCAATTTATTAGAAGTTAAAATTCTTCTACTTAACATCAACATTGTTGTCATAACGTATTCAGCAACGGCAAAAGCATTGGCTCCGTTCACTTTAGCAACTAAAATATTCTTCTTAGTAGCTTCATCGACATCGACGTTATTAATACCAGTACCATTACGAGAAATGATTTTTAGATTTTCACCGGCATCAATCACTTCGGCGGGTAATTCGGATGAACGCATGATAACAGCGTAGGCATCTTTAATTTCTTTCTTCATAGTTTCAACATCTGTTCCAGCAGAAACGTGGACGTCAAAACCATTATCTTTAAGAAGTTGAATCCCTTTATCATCAATCTTTTCACTTAACAAAACTTTCCTCATATGTGGTGGCCTCCTATAAAGTTACGTATGTCACTAATTTAATTTCACAGATAATTATAGTTAATTTTTTCACTAAGACACAGTCACCAAATGGACCCCACACGAACTAAATATTACGTATAAAAACCTTGATAGCCTAATTTACTGGAATTTACAAGCGGTTTCAAAATTAAATTAATCAAAAATAAGAACAAAAAGTTCAGCAGGGGTAAATAAATGGACTGTGCATTAGTGAAAAACATAACTACAATTAATTTGAAAATAGTTGCACAAAGTAAATTGAATGGAGGAAAGACGATGAAGATTGTTAGCGTTGATATTATGAAGGTTCCAAGTGAAGATCCTAGTTTTAGTGGTAATGGTCAAGGATCAAAAGAAGATTGGTGTCCGTTAGTAATCAGAATTAACACGGATACTGATATTTCCGGTTTTGGTGAAGCAGGTCTAGCCTATGGAAAAGGTTGGCGTGGCGGTTTCGGTATGTTGCAGGACTTTAGCCAGGTTATTATCGGTGAAGATCCATTGAACATTGAGAAAATTTGGGACAAACTTTTCAATACTACATATTGGGGAATTGCTGGCGGTGTTGTAGTTAATGCAGCTATTAGTGCTATTGATATTGCTTTGTGGGATATCAAAGGTAAGTATTACAACACACCAACTTATGAAATCCTCGGTGGCAAAACTAATGATCATCTCAGAGCCTATGCTAGTCAGTTGCAATACAACTGGGGTGAACACATCGACAAGTTGAAGCTGATCACACCAGAAGATTATGCTGAAGTGACAAAGAAAGTTATGTCTGAGGGTTATGATGCTTTGAAATTTGATCCAATCATGTTGAGTGACCAACCAGATGGCGGTGGCGAATGGAATACTAAAGGAACGGTTTCCCAGCACGTTATTAAAGTGGCTTATGATCGTGTCAAAGCTATGCGTGAAGTTGGTGGCGATGATTTGGACATCATTATTGATATGCATGCTAACTCAGATACGACTTCTGCTATCAAGATTGGTCAAGCACTTGAAGACTTAAATATTCTTTATTATGAGGAACCAGTCAATACTTTGAATCCAGACAACACTTTGGAAGTTTCCCAAAAGGTTAATATTCCAATCGCTGCTGGTGAAAGAGTCTTCACTCGTTGGGGCTTTAGAAAATTCTTTGAAGATCGTTCTATTAAAGTCGCACAACCAGATCTCTGTTTAGCTGGTGGTATTTCTGAAGCCAAGAAGATTTGTGATATGGCTTATACCTATGACATCAACGCTCAAGTTCATGTTTGTGGAGGTCCAATTGCGATTGCGGCCGCTCTCCAAGTTGAAGCAGTAATTCCTAACTTCTTGATTCATGAAGTTTACCAACGTGCTATCAATGCTAAAGATCGTGCAACATGTAAATATGATGATTATCAACCAGTTAATGGCTTTATTGATATTCCCGACAGACCAGGTATTGGTCAAGAATTGAAACCAGAGGTCATTGCTAAGAGTAAGAAAGTAACTATTAAATAACGGAGGCTTTTAAAATGAAGGATAAATTTATTTTAGGTGGTTATACGGAAGATAGTTATACGCCCAACAATCAGTCAGACGGGATGTACGTTGCTACACTAGATACTGACGAAAAAAAGATTACCGATATTAGCTTATTGGCTAAAGTCGATAATCCAGCTTTCTTGAATTATTCAGATACCGACGGCAAAATTGCAACTGTTTTGACAAAAGATGGTAATCAAGGTGGAGTTGGAATCATCGATGCCAAGACTGGTAAATTAATTTCAGCTAGTTATTTACCTAAGAAACACGGATCTTATGAAGCTTACAATGCGGCTGATAATCTTTATTTCTGGAACGAATTGCCATATACAGTTCCTTCATATATTTCAATCGACAGCGAACATAAGGTTTTATTTGCCGCAAATTATAATACTAATGCTATTCATACTTTTAAAATGAATGATAACTATGAGATCACTGATAGTCATACTTATCCAATCGAAGGTCACGGACCACTAGTTGAACAAGATCACGCTCATATTCATTTTGCCAGAGAATTGCCTGATGGTAGATTGATTGTCTGTGGTTTAGGTTGCGATAAATTATTCATCTACGATGTTAACTTTGATACCGCCGAATTGACTTTGAAGTCAGCCTTTGATGCCAAGCCTGGATTTGGACCTCGTCAATTAGCCATTGCCAAAAAATCTAATTACATCTATGTTTTAGGTGAACTATCCAGCCGTGTCGGCGTTGTCGAATATAACCATGAAACTGGTAAATTGGAAAGAATCGCTGATTACTCTAATATTCCTGAAGGTTACGTTGGTCACAGTGGCTCAGCTGCAATCAGATTGTCACCTGATGAGAAATTCTTGTACATTTCAAATCGTGGACATGATTCAATTACCGTTTATAAGGTTTTGGATGGCGGCAAACATCTTGAGAAGATTCAAAATATTAAGACCGAAGGTGTTTTCCCACGTGACTTTAGTTTGAGCAAGAACGGTGATTTCCTACTTTGTGCAAATCAAAATACTAATGATTTGATTCTTTTCAATCGTGATACTAAGTATGGTTACCTAAGCATCGCGCAAACTGGCATTAAACATGATGCCTGCGTTCGTGTGCTTGAAGCTACTGATTTTCTAGCTTAAAAAAAGAGGCGAAATCAATTGAGATTTCATCCCTTTAGTTCAGAAATTAAATTTTTTAACGAAGGATTTTTATTATCTGGATGATACAGAAACGCTGAAGCGTAATATTTATTAACGTTATCAGTTATTTTAAGAAACTTGATCATTGGATTTTGAGCTTTTTCTTTAGATAAAAACGGACTTGGATAAAAGCCAACACCGTTATTAGCGGCAACCAGCATGTCGCGCTGCTCTAGAGATGAAACACGACTGATCTGTTCTGGCGTTAAGAAGCCATCGAATTTATCGAGAAATACTTCTCTTAAGTAATAAGATTCAGATGAACTGTAGTAAAGGACTTTCATATTTCTTATCTCATCTAAGCTCACTGAATCTTGTTGGCTGAGAGGGCTATTGACACTAACGCCAAGCATCAACTCACCTTCAGCTAATTTGATCATATCCATATCTTTGAAATCCGCACTTTCGCGAGACAAATTGTAATAGGGTGTAACTGCAAAGTCTAGGTTATTACGTTTTAGTAATTGGATTAAACGAATGCCACTTTCTTCTTTTAATTCCAATTTTATTTCGGGATATTTTTTCATAAAGGGTGCAATGATGGTTTCTAAAATGACGGTCTGATTGAGGGATGAAAAGCCGATTCGCAAAGTGGGCGTAGGTTTTTCATTGATCGTCTGCATTTTGGTTAAGGCATCGTTGTACGTGTTGACGATATCTTGTGCAGTAACGACGAATTGCTTACCAGCCTGATTTAATTTAGTACTATTTTTCTTTCGTTCAAATAGTGGGGTGCCGAGTTCATTTTCGATTTGATCCATTTGTTTTGAGACTGCCCGTGGAGAAAGAAATAATTTTTCGGCAGCTGATTTGAAACTACCATTTCTAGCGACAGACAAAAATGTTTTGAGTCGATTGATTTCCATTGCGACGATCCCCCCAATTAAAAAACTTTTACAACTAATATTATACATGAACAATTATTACTTCGATTAATCATTAATATACAAGGAGAAATTTTATGAGTATTCCAAAAATTGAAAAGATGGATGTATATCCTGTTGCTGGTTATGACAGCATGCTACTAAACCTAAGTGGTGCCCATGGCCCATATTTCACAAGAAATATTGTTGTTTTAACAACTGATGAAGGTCAAGTTGGTGTCGGTGAAGTTCCTGGTGGACAAAAGATCACTGACACGTTGAATCAATCAAAAGAATTGGTTATCGGTAGAACAATCGGCGAATATAAGGATGTTCTTTTGAAAGTTAAAGAGAAGTTCTCATATTTGGATAAAGGTGGCCGTGGTCAACAAACTTTTGACCAAAGAATTATGGTTCACGCACTAACAGCTATTGAAACTTCATTCTTGGATTTGTTAGGTAAACATTTCCACGTTCCCGTCGCTGCTCTATTAGGTGATGGTCAACAACGTGAGAAAGTCGGCGTTTTAGGTTACCTATTCTATGTTGGTGATACAAGTAAGACTGACATGCCATACTTACAAGATGATGACAATTCTAGTGACTGGGGCAAACTCCGTCGTAAACCAGCCATGGACCCAGAATCAATTGTTAAGTTGGCTCAAGCTGCTTATGATAAATATGGATTCAAGACTTTCAAACTCAAGGGTGGTGTCTTTGATGGTGAAGAGGAAGTTGCTGCTATCAAAGCACTTCACGAGGCTTTCCCAGAAGCCAAACTTGATTTAGATCCAAATGGTGCTTGGTCATTAAAACAAGCTGTTCACTACGCTGATGAATTGAAAGGTATACTTCATTATATTGAAGATCCTTGTGGTGGCGAGGATGGTTTCTCAGGTCGTGAAATTTTGTCTGAGTTCCAACAAATCACGCACATGCCTACAGCTACAAATATGGTTGATACTGATTGGCGTCAAATGTCACATGCCATTGCTTTGAACTCTGTTTCAATTCCATTAGCTGACCCACACTTCTGGACTATGGAGGGTGCTGTCCGTGTAGCTCAATTGTGTAATGAATTTAATTTGAATTGGGGAGTACATTCTAATAACCACTTTGATATTTCATTGGCCATGGTCGCTAATGCTGCTGCCGCTGCTCCAGGTCGTGTCTATGATGTTGATACTCATTGGATCTGGCAAGATGGTCAAAACTTAACTAAGAATCCATATAAGATTGAAAATGGTCAATTAACTGTTCCTAAGACTAATGAAGGTTTGGGAGTAGAAATTGATTTGGATAAGATTAAGAAGGCCAACGAATTGTATATTGAGAAAGATTTAGGTGCGCGTGACGATGCGAAAGCTATGCAATTCTTAATTCCAAATTGGAAATTTGATCCAAAGAAACCTTCAATGGTTAGATAAAAAAATATTATTCGTAATGTCTCGTAATTATCGGCTAATTTTTGGTAATTACGAGGCTTTTTTTATACTATATAAGGGAACGGTTGAATAAATTTTTTAATAATAGTACCATAGCAACTAACGTTTTAATTCAATTGGAAATTCATCGGAGGTCCTGTTTTATTTGGACCGGATAAGATGCTAGTTAGCTGAAAGCTACTAGTGTCTTATTTTTTTCAAAAGAATTAGAACTCTAATTAAAGGGGGTTCTTATGAAAGTCATAATGCCGTATATTAAACGCTATCGCAAAGATGTCTATATTTCGTTGATCTCAATCATTGCTTTAGTGTTTGCAACGCTTTGGCAGCCGCGATTATTGCAAGTAATCATGAATGCAATTTTGAAAGGCGACAATAAAACTATCATTCAACAAGGAATTATGTTGATTGCATTGGCAATAGTTGGTATTGCTGCCGGTATAGTCAATACGATTTACTCAGCTCATGTAGCCTTGGGGGTTGCGACTGATCTGCGGTCGGATCTGTATGAGAAAGTACAATCCTTTGCCTATGCAGATGTCGAAAAGTTTTCTGCTTCAAATTTAGTTGTCAGAATGACGAATGATATTAATCAAGTCCAACAAATCGTCATGGCAGCTTTTCAACAAGTCAGTCGTATTCCGTTACTATTTATGGGTGCATTTATCTTAGCGATGGTAACAATGCCACAACAATGGTGGGTTATTATCGCCATGATGGTTATTGTCATATCTGTCAGTTATTACACATTCCACAAGATGAGTCGATATTTTGCTGAAACTCAACAAGATATTGAAGATGTTAATACTGTTGCTCGAGAAAATCTGATGGGGATTAGGGTTGTTAAGTCCTTTGTGCAAGAATCACATGAAATCAAGAAATTCTCTGCTACTTCAGATAGATTGACTAGAGTTACAGCAAAGATTGGTTACACATTCGGTGTTTTGATGCCAATCTTCTTCTTAACAGCTAATATTGCGGTTGTTGTATCAGTTTACTTGGTTGGACAAAGTATAACGGTTTACCCCGGATACTTAGCTGCAATTACGAGTTTTATTTCTTATTTGATGCAAATTCTGTTCGCAGTTATCAATGGGAGTTTCTTAATGATGGGAGCTTCCAGAGCTAATATTTCCTTAGGACGTATTGGAGAAGTTTTGAAAACAGAACCAAGTATGTCATATGTTGAAGGAAAGCCTGATCCCGTTGAAGGGGACATTGAATTCGATCATGTAACTTTCACTTATCCAGGTGACGCAACACCTACTTTAAAGGATGTCAGTTTTACTATAAAAGCAGGGGAAATGATTGGAATTGTTGGAGCTACAGGTTCTGGTAAGACAACGCTGGCTCAATTGATTGCTCGTTTATATGATCCAGATTCAGGTTCCGTTAAAGTTGGTGGAATAGATGTCCGTCAGTTACCTGAAAAATCGTTACGTGAAACGGTGGCTTATGTATTACAGCGTTCAACGCTTTTCTCTGGTACCATTTCAGCAAACTTACGTCAGGTTAAGCGGAATGCCACACAGATGCAGATGCAGTGGGCAGCCAACATTGCTCAGGCGTCTGAATTTATTGAACGATTACCGATGACTTACAATGCGCCAGTTGAAGAGCGTTCCTCCAACTTCTCTGGTGGTCAACAACAACGTCTATCAATTACACGTGGTGTTATTGCACAACCGAAAATTCTGATTCTTGATGATGCTACATCGGCATTGGATGCTAGATCGGAAAAACTGGTTCAAGATGCTTTGGATAAAGATTTGACCGGTACTACAACAGTCGTTATTGCAGAAAAAATTTCTTCGATTTTACGAGCAGATCATATCCTGGTCCTCGATGAAGGAAAAGTCGTTGGTAACGGTAATCATAAAGAATTGGTTGCGAATAATTCGTACTATCAAGAGATTTATAATACGCAAAAAGCTAGAGAGGAGGGGAGATCATGAGTGATTTAAAAAATGCTGGTAGATATTATTGGCACTATTTGAAAAGATATTGGTTTGGATTTCTCATGACAACCATCCTGATTGGTATTTCCACTGCCTGTGTGGTTATCGCCCCTACCTATTTAGGACGTGCTGTTTCTGAATTAACGACTTATTTGCAACAGTGGACTAATACTTCAACACGTGCTAATGCTAGTCTAGGAACATTTAATAAGACTTTGTGGATTTACCTAGGTTTGTACTTGGGTGATGCTATAACAATTCTTGGCGCTGGGATGATTTTAGCCAGAATTACGGCCTATTCTACTGGAACAATGCGTGTAGGCTTATTCCGTAAAATGCAACGAATGCAGATCAAATACTTTGACTCCCATAGTGATGGGGATGTCCTAGCACGTTATACATCTGACCTAGATAATATCTTCAATGCAATGAACCAAGCATTAATTGATATTTTCTTATCAGTTGCTCAATTTATCGGAATTTTGATTGTTATGTTTAATCAAAATGTGACGATGGCTTGGGTAACAATGGGGTCAACACCAGTTGCTTTGATCATTGCAGTGTACGTCATGAAAAAAGCCGGCGTGGCTGTTAATCATCAACAAGATGATATTGGTAAAATGAATGGTTATATCAATGAACAAGTGACTGCTCAAAAAGTTATCATCACCAATGGTTTACAAAAGGACTCCGTTGCCGGATTTAAAAAACACAATGAAAAAGTACGTAAATCGGCGATGTCTGGTCAAATTTGGTCAGGTATCTTGAATCCATTGATGCAAGGGATGGCCTTACTTAACACAGCTATCGTTATCTTCTTTGGATCATGGTTTGCTTTGAATGGTACCTTATCGACTGGTGCAGCCTTAGCTTTGGTGGTTGTTTTCGTTAACTATGCTCAACAGTACTATCAACCAATTATGGCATTGACGAGTTTATACGGAATGATTCAATTGGCTATTACTGGGGCTCGTCGTGTCGATGAGGTTAGAAATCAACCTGATGAAGTTCAACCCGATGAAGGAAAGAAATTACCAGGAATTAAAGATGAATTGGATATTTCGGATGTTCACTTTAGCTATTTGCCAGGTAAAGAGATTCTGCATGGTGTATCTATTAAAGTTCACAAGAGTGAAATGGTTGCTTTAGTTGGTCCGACTGGATCAGGTAAGACAACAGTTATGAACCTCTTGAACCGTTTCTATGATGTCGATAGTGGAAAAATCACGATTGACGGTACCGATGTTCGAGATTTCTCACTAAAAGAATTACGTAAAAATGTCGGGATTGTTTTACAGGATCCACAATTATTCTCCGGAACAATTGCCGACAATATTCGTTTTGGAGATCCTGATGCCAGCATGGATAAAGTCGTTGCTGCCGCTAAGGAAGCTAATATTCATGATTTTGTTACTAGCTTGCCTGATGGTTATGAGACCAAGGTTTCAGATGAAAAGAATGTTTTCTCTGCTGGTCAAAAGCAATTGATGTCGATTGCCAGAACAATTTTGACTGATCCACAATTTTTGATTTTGGATGAAGCTACTTCTAACGTCGATACTGTTACAGAAGCTAATATCCAAGCGGCGATGGATCGAGTGCTTCAAGGTAGAACTAGTTTTGTAATTGCTCACCGACTTAAGACAATTTTGAACGCTGATAAGATTGTTGTCTTGAGGGATGGAAATATTATTGAACAAGGTAACCACGACGAATTGTTAGCTGAAAACGGCTTCTATGCTGAGTTGTATCATAATCAAATGGTTACAGATTAAATTACGTAATGAAGTCTTTCAAATTTTAAATTTGGAAGGCTTTTTTGTTTGATCATCATTCTTGACAAGTCTATTTGAAGTGTAAAAATGTTATTTTTACTGGAACCTCGTAAACTGGAGAAAAGGTTAGGGGTAAGGGAGATGAAAAAGAAACGTCAAATTCTAATCAGTATACTTTTTAGTATGATGCTAATTTTCACCGCCACGAGTTTCAATAAAAATAGTTCTGAGGATAAAATTTTGTCCAAAATAGTACCTGTAACAATTACCGCAAAGGCTGCAGTTACGCCATATCACACGCCCACAGCTGATCCGATAATCCTATTATTTATTTGGTTGACCTCGGGTTATAATTTGCAACCTGAAAATCAATATTCGTATGTAAATAATCCTAAAACTTTGTACACAGACTCAGGTCGCTCAGTTGTGGACGCACTTTTAGGCCTACTATCGAGTCCACACTACACTTGGTATCAGTCAACTGATGGGCAGAATTGGACTCAAATGTCACAGACATCTAAGGAATTGACAGTGACGCCAAGTAAAGTCGGAACAGTTTATTATCAACAGATGACTCGTTGGTATGGTTTAATACCAGGCTTATTGGATACCATTGTATATTCCAAAGTAGCTTTTATAACGACTTTTCCCAATCCAATTGCAGCTACAGATTTGAGTGTAAAAGCTAATGATAAATATTTATATAATAATCAATCTAATGCTGTGACAACCTATGTGACAGGAACGCCGACTCCAGTTGATGCTACGGGAAATATTGTTTGGAAAGTTGATAATACGAGTTTAGCGACTGTCGATAGTAGAACTGGCTTAGTGACTGCGAATAAAAACGGTGAATCTGGGACAGTACGGGTAACAGGAACAATGGCCAATACTGATGGAACCAGTGCCAGTGGTTTCGTTGATATTAAAATTGGTGGAGGTCTAGATGATCAGACGGTTGATGAGGGGCAAAAAACTAACTTTACGATTCAAGGGACATTTGATGAAGAACCAACTAATGTTGTTTGGCATAAGGTTGATACTTCTGGTAAGGATACGGTCGTAAACAATAACAATAGTGAACCTTTGATTTATACGACACCAGACACAGTTTACGCTGACAATGGAACCAAATATTATGCTGTTCTGACAGTGACGAGTGGCGATAGTACGACTACTGTTACTACAAATAAAGCTAATTTGACGGTTAGAAAAAATATTGTTCCTGACGTTTCAATTAATAACACTATTTTCAATAATAGTTATGAAGATCATAATAGTGAAAATACAACAATAAGTAATGTTGCTGAAAATGATAAAGTGATGCACCAAATCAATATTAAAGATGGAAATCTGAATTCAGCGTTGACGAGAGCAGAAGTAGAAATTAAACTTCCTAAGACTTCACAAGTTGACGGTATTAAAGTGAATGGTCAAGATTTTTCAGATTATACGAATGTGACAGATCCTGATAATTCGCAGGGATCAGTTTTGACTATACGTAATTTAAATTTCGCAACTACTAAAGATTTCACTATTGAAATTAATTCGACCGTAGGAAAAAATGAAGCTTTGTCATTTGACTCCGTCGTGAGTGTTAACGGCTATGATACTAACGGTAAATTGCTGGGAAGATATTTACCCGGACAAGAGTTGAAGTTGAATTTTGCTGACAATAGTATCAGTCTGCAGGCGAAGGATTGGAACTATAAGACGATTAACTCTCACACAACAAGTTCCTTGCTTGATAGGGAAAAAGTTGAAGGCAGCCATTTAGAAGTTGTCGATAAACGCCGTAATAAGCAAGCCTTAACTTTATATTTATCGCAGAAGGAGCCGTTTAAATCTGATGAAAAAATTTTGAATTCAGAAATGCGTTATTATCAGGCTAATGGCAATTATGAAATCTTGAATGAAAATGGAACTTTGGTTTCTGAAACAATTGCTGATGAGACACTTGATTCGGTTACTTGGTTAGATCATGAAGGACCTAAGTTGTATATTGGCAATGGCGTACACAAAGCAGGTGTCTATACGGCAAAACTGGAGTGGTCGCTAGTTGAATCGGTTAAATAAAAGCTAAAAAGAGCCTTATCCTACTCGCGTTGACTAGGACAAGGCTCTTTGCGTTTGATGCTTAATGAATTATCAATGTAATGAAATTATAGAACAATTTCAAACCATAAAGGATAATTACAGCGCCACAGATCATATTGATAGTCCGTAAAACCTTGGCGTTAAATTTATCCTTGAACTTAGCGATAACAAGATTCAAGCCGATAAACCAAACAAATGAGGCGATGACGACACCGCCAATGAAGATGGGATAACTATTGACCGGTAATGTGACTTGAAAAGCCCCCAACATCAGTGATCCATCAATGATTGCTTGTGGATTGAACCAAATCAATACGAAAGCTGATGAAATGGTTTTAAACATGGTTAATTCAGTTTCTTTACTGCCGATTTCTGTTGCTTCTGTTCGAAGAAGATTGATGCCCATGTAAATTACAATCAAACTTCCAAAGAGAAGAATAGCTAATTTTAGCCATTCGAACTGTTTCATGATTGCTCCGATACCGAAGAAGCAAGCGATTGATAAGGTAATATCAAATAAAGCTACAAAAAAGGCAGCGAGATATGAACGGCGTCGTGACTGAGTTAACGCATTATTGATCACAAATAAATTTGCTAAACCAATCGGCGCTTCAATCGCGAATCCCATAGTTAGTCCTTGTAGAAAAAAGTTCATATTTTTTACCTCCCTTGCCAACCAAATTAAGGTTTATAATTTAAGCACAGTAATGATTATATAAGTGTTTTTCAAAATAGTAACCAACCAAGTTAATTATATAAACCCAACCAAAAGGAGCACAAAATGAGAAGAGAATCTCCAGTCGTAATAGATTGGCAACCAAATAAAAAAGATACTATGCCAATTTATCGCCAAATCGTAAAGTATATTTGTGATAAAGTCGCCAGTGGACAGTGGCAGATCGGCACTAGATTGCCGTCACAACGGGATTTAGCCAAAATGTTTCACGTGAATCGTAGTACTATTTCCACGGCCATTGATGAGTTGACTTCATACGGGATTATTTCTGGAAAGTATGGCGCAGGCACCCAAATTATCAGTAATACTTGGTCATTGATGTTGCCAACGGCCTTGAATTGGAAAAAATATATTTCCGCTGGCTATTTTCAAGAAAACACGCGACGTATTCAACAAATCAATCATTGGGAATTTGCTCCAAAGATAACCCGTTTAGGGACAGGTGAACTGGATCCTCGACTCTTCCCTAGAAAAATGTGGTCGGAAATCATGCAAAAACTGAGCACCGAGATTACTTCACTAGGGTATGCCGAACCTTTAGGTTTATTAGAATTACGAATGGCGATTGCTAAACACATGCAAAAGTTGGGTATAGATGCTGGAGTGAACAATATTTTGATCACTTCTGGTGCCTTGCAGGCGTTGCAACTGATTGCTTCCTGTTTGTTAGAAGATGGCAGCACTGTTTTCACAGAAGCACCGAGTTATTTGAAATCACTTCAAACATTTCAATCCATGGGATTAAATTTGGACGGAATACCCATGGATTCAGAAGGGATGGAGTATTGGCGCATCGAAAAGAGATTGAAGAACACCGAATCAGTTTTATACACTATCCCGACTAATCATAATCCAACCGGTACCACTATGTCCGATTTCAGACGTCACGAATTGATGGAATTTTGTATACAAAATAGACTTCCAATCATAGAAGATGGAGTCTATCAGGAATTATGTTTTGATGAGCAGCCAACCGCCTTAAAAGCCATGGATAAAAACGGAATGGTCATGTATTTAGGCAGTGCTTCAAAAGCCTTGGCACCAGGGTTAAGAATTGGCTGGGTCATCGCATCTGAACCAGTTATCCAGCGATTAGGAGATACCAAGATGCAGATGGATTATGGAGCCAGTTCCTTATCACAATTGGTGTTCGCTGAATTTTTGAATAGTGGTTTGTATGACGAATATTTGGTGGATTTGAAGAAGGAATTAAAGAAACGTCGAGACAATGCGTTGAAAGTTTTGGAAGATAATTTCCAAGG
The DNA here is from genome assembly GCF_036913655.1 of Companilactobacillus sp. HBUAS56275. Lineage (NCBI taxonomy): Bacteria > Bacillati > Bacillota > Bacilli > Lactobacillales > Lactobacillaceae > Companilactobacillus > Companilactobacillus sp. HBUAS56275. Next base: position 28,606 of record NZ_JAYKKK010000004.1, on the reverse strand, counting down.
AATCGCCACTTGGAATCGACCTATCGGTGGCTTTTATATTTGGCTGACATTTAAAAACGATATTGAAGTTGAGGATTTGTTTGAGAAAGCCTTGGATGTGGGGATTCTTTTGAATACTGGAGATATTTATGATTTTAAAAAGAGCCGATCTATTCGGTTGTCCTTTGCTTATACTACTTGTGAGGAATTTAGTGTCGCTATGGGAAAATTAAGAATGCTCTTATGAAGTAGGATAACTTTTATAATGTTTCTCGTCTAAGGTGTATTATATGATTACTGTTTAATAAAATTGAATGTCAATAATTGTAAAAATTTGGAGATAAAGCATGGAATCTGATGGTAAAAAAAATATAAATGATGAGGATGAATATTCGGAATTCATAAGTGATATACGAAATTCTGAGAATAATAATTCTTTGTTCTTTTTTGTTGGTGCAGGTGTATCAATATCGCAAGGTTATCCTACATGGAATGACTATGTTAGTCAGTTAATTGAATATTGGAAGTATCATCTTTCTGAACTGTATAAAAAAGACATAGCGAATGGTAGTAACACTAAGAAGATTTCATTTAAACAGTTAGAGTTATTGGATGAACTTAAGAAGTCTTCAATGTCAAATAAGAGAAAAGTTGACTTTATAGATACGTTGATACGAAATATCTGTGATGAAGTTTCTAATAGTGATACACAAATTAGTGAGCAATACTACAGATCTGCAGCACTAGGATTTGAGAAATTTCTGTTTCTTAATGTGGAGCCTATAAAAATAGTGAATGATATACTGAATGAGCTTTTAAACATAAGATCTACTTTTATAACTACAAATTATGATTCTCAAATAGAAGGATGTTATAGAGAAAAATTTGGGATAAAACCCGAAGTAATAATGGACTTTCATGATGATTTCACTAAAGAGAATGTGCACAAAGTTATACACCTTCATGGTACGCCTTTAAGTAACCCTCAATATTTTATAAATTCATCTGAAGGATACTCAAAAATTTATTATGATTCATTGGATAAATATAAAGAAAAAATTGCGGAGTTATTTAAGCAAAAAGTCAATCCTATAATAATATTTATTGGATGTAGTATGGAAGAAGACGAAGTATTATCCCTATTTGACCTGAAAAATAAAAAATATAAATATTATTCACTTATGAAGTATGATAAAAAAACTCCGGAATTAAGCAAATTTACTAAGGAATATTATGAATGTAGCAAGAATATAAAATATATTTGGTATGGAAACGAATATGGTGATTTACCTATATTTATTAGACAAATGTTAGAGGATAAAGATAGTAGAGTTATGGATAGCATGACACCAAAAGATATGGAAAATATATTGATTGGTGAAAATATGGTAGATAAAACTTCCTTTGTAAGTGTAATAAACAAACAATTATCTATAGGAAATTCACATGTCCTAGACTCAGCTTTTAGTAAGTATGATAGTTTAGATTCAAATAGGGTTATGAGAAATATAAATATGTCATTTGAATCTAGTCTAATAAATAAGGACTTCTATAGTGTTACGGCTTATATTCCAAATTATTGGAAACAAATTGACAAATACTTTAATGAATTAGATATTAATGGCAAATCTATAGTAATTGATTATTTGGAGGATTATTCCATTAATGGCTTTTCTCTTTCCGAATACATGATAAGTATTCTGTTAAATAATTCATCTCAGAAAGGCGAAGATTTTAGAATAGATTATTATGAAAAGTTTCTTAGAGGTATATATTCTAATGAATATTATGATTTTAGAGTCGAATCACAGGATTTAAATGCTTTATGGCTTATAGATCATGTGTCTAAAAATCATAGTGTATATCTAGGATTCATTGATAAACAAACTTTTGGGTTTAATGAAACTTTATTTGAAAAATTAATTCAAAATTTAGATTCGATGGATAAAACATTAATGCTTTATGATTATCGTTATTTAATCGATGAAACGGGAGTCGGATTACTTAAATACTTAATAGAAAAAGACAAATTGAATCTTACTGATGGACAATTATTGAGGTTTAAGAAAGCAAAAATAGTTCAAAGAATTTATTGTAATTTAATTTTGAATGGATTTAGAGTTCCAAAAGAAACAAGAGATGAAATCGTGAGAAATATTAGCGAAACATACAAATTTTATGGCAAGGAAATGAATATATTTCTATCGAAATATAAGAAAAACTATGATAAGAAATCTGATTTTTATATTGATGGTATTTATTCTGACTCAAAGTTAACAATTAATGAATATAATAATTTTTTACCTATAAGAATTTCAAAGAGTAATGAAGAGATTGATAGGCTTATATCAAAACTAAAAGAAGTTACCTTTAAAAGTAATGCGGATATACAAATTGACATAATGGATCAAGATAATGAAATAGATAAGTCTTTAAGCAACTCGAAAATATGGATAGAGAACAAAGATGGAGTTATTTACTTTCTGAATGGATTGATCAATGACGATGAATTAAGAAAAACGTATAGAAGATCAATCATGAAATCAGTAATTTATGGTTATAGTACTGATCATATAAAACCTGAATTCATAAACAATTATTTTGATATAGAAAAAAGCAATAATAAAGATATATTTGATTTTTTGGATGAGGAATTATTTACAGAGATTATAAAAAAAGAAGACTTTGATAAAATTGAAGGTCGCTTTATGTCCTTTAAAATGAATGAGTTAAATACAAAGAACAATAACACCGATATTATAGAGAATGGGAACATAAATTTAGATGAATTTATAAATACTGATCTGGGCCACTACACTCAAATTATTAAACAAATTTCTACAGATGATTTGAAAAGAAATGAAACCTTAATAAAATCGAAAATAGGATCTGTAGATAATAAATATAGACCTTATTTGAAGGGAATGTTTATTGAATTGTTTGATGATGAAATTGATTTTGAGTCAATAAATACATTTTTGGGCTTTTCTCATAATTATAGATTTGTTTTAAATGGTGAGTACGTTAGAAAATTTTCAAATTTGGTAAGAAATTGTTTTTTTGAAAATAAAATAAGAGATAACTTTACGATATATAATATGAGTATAGCGCTGGTTGAGAATATTGATCCATTAGAAAATAATCAACATATTGTGACTTTAAACAAAAAGCAAAGTGAATTTGATGAACAAATATTCAAGCGTATATTAAATTTATTCTTTAAAAAGAAAATTAAGTCAAAATTTAAAGGCAATTGGGTAGAATTTTTTTTAAGGGAATGTGGGTATACTCAATCTCTCATTAATTTTATAATATATTCTGCTAATGATATCGATATTAGTAATTTAAGAATATTAAAAGATTTACTTAAACAGAATATGAATAAAGAATTAAGTAAAGTCAGAAGTACCTCTTTTTATAGTATTCAAAATATGAATTTGTTGGATGTAGAAAAAATAGATATTATTATTGATTTGTTAGAAATACTGCTCCAAGAAAATGTTATGAAGGAGGATACTTATTTTATGAGTTCAATGAATTCCTTTTTAAAGACGCTAAAATCGGATAGTTTAGATAAACAAATAAATAATGTGATAGATATTTTGACGAGATTTGTTCCTTCAAGTGAGATAGAGGAATTAAAACGTGAATATTTATAAATTGTTCTCAAGAAATGGATCCACTTTGGAATGTTAACCGTATATTAGCCGTTAGGTTATTCTTCAGTCAAAAAATGATACAATCCCAAATCCAATTCATGTTCCAATCGAAGGATAAATTCAACTAATTTGGTTGGCTTACCATCGCTGTTTTTTTCAACAATATCTTTTGCAGTAAGAATACGTGCGGAACCAAGATAGTAAAAGTCCTTACCATCAATTCTATCGTTGTTAGATTTTCTCACGAACAGCTGAATCATCTCAAAGCCTTTATGTTTGAGAATTTCACTCTCGGCCGTGCTAGACATTGAACGTCCACTTTTAGAAAATAAAGGTAAGGTTGAACGATCGGAAAAGGTATTTTCATATACCATCTTATTTTGAACTTTCACAGTTTTCTTTAAAGATATAAAAACAGGCAGAAAACGTCCATCATCCCTTAAGCCGTAACCACCAATATTTATATAATTAGGCTCATTTTTCCAGTTCAATATCTTGATAATGTCAGGACGGTAATATTTTTCACCAATGGTAAATCGATTACGATAGATTGCTGGATTCTGACGTACATCCCAAAGTTTTGCATCTAAGGCATCTTCAAAATATATTTCAAAGTCTGGAGATTGTAATAACTGTTGAAATTTGGAAGTGAATTCCCATTTATCACCAGTGCAATCAACCAGTGCAACGTGTCCGTATTTCTTTTGTTTCACTTTGGCAAAGTATGTAAAGTCTAAAACAGAGGCCACATTATTCAAGGTTTCTTCGTCACAAAAAATATTTTGAGATTGAAGTCCAGATAAAATTTCTTTATCGGTTAAAGTATGTTTGATCAATAACTGTTTCAATATCCAAGCCTCAACAGGACGTTTGGATACAGTAATTTCCGCAGAAATGAATTTTAAAAATGAATGTTGTTCTTTAGTAAGTGATTTTGAGAACTTATCTTCAAATTTTGCTTGCATGTCATAAAGAGTGTCGAATTTACTGATGATATCAGGAACATCGACACTACCCATCTTGGCAAAATCCAGTAACATGGGTGAACGTAATCCAATCTTGTCTTTGAGGCTCTGATAAGCAGCTTTAAAACGTTTCATATCATTTAAACGAGCTTTTGAAACGGCGTCGAGAATTCTTTTACGTGCGACTTCTTCAAAATTAATCGTCGAAACGCCTGAGATGCTGGGACTAATTATTTGTTTACGGATTTTCTCTTTGTTACTGGTATGTGAGCGGTCAAAAGCCATGGGAATCATGTAATTCTCATCATAATTACCGATAAAATCCAGAATTGTGACGTATTTTTTATTATTGAACTTACGTAGACCTCGGCCTAATTGTTGGAGGAAGATAATACTGGATTTTGTGGGACGCATCATGACAATTTGATTGAGAATGGGGATGTCGACACCTTCATTAAAAATATCAACCGTAATAATATATTGCAGTTCACCCTTAGTTAACCGGTGAACTGCTTTTTCACGTGCTTCAACGGTATCTTCTGCGGAAACAAACTGAGCGTTGATACCTTTATCAGTGAGTTTAACTGCGAGTTCACGGCCTTCGGTGACACGACTGACAAAAATTAGACCGTGGACATCATTGCCGCGAGGTCCGTAATAGTTGGTTTTATCGATTATATAATTGACACGCTCATCAGACACTAGATACTTGAGACTAGTCTTATCATCGATGACTTCACCATTTTTTTCGTAGTCAGTGATACCGATATAGTGAAAGGGCACCAGTAAATCGTGATCCAGCGAGTCCAAGAGTGAAATTTCGTAGGCCAGATGGTAGTCAAAGTATTCATAAACGTTGGTTCCGTCAGTTCTTTCAGGGGTAGCGGTCATCCCCAGCATAAATTGAGGCTTATAAAAATTCATCAACCGCTGATACATTGACTCCTTTTCACCGGGGAGATTTTGGCTAACTCGATGGGCTTCGTCAATAACAATGTAGTCGAAAGCGTCGGCGCCGAGTTGTTCACAAACTGATTTCTTAGAAATCATATTAACCGTCGCAAAAAGGTAGCGAGCGGTCACTTCTTTTTGATTACCACTAAGAATTCCATAATCGCTGTCAGAGCCACCCAAAATCTCTCGAAAACTAGACATGGCTTTACGTAGGATTTGTTCCCGATGCACAACAAATAAGAGTCTTTTTGGTTGAAATTGTTGCACATCAAAAGCTGCCAAGTAAGTTTTACCGGTACCAGTTGCGGCAACGACTAGACCTTTTTTAGCGTGTTCACTATCTCGCAAGTATTTGAGTGCTTCTAGAGCAGGCTTTTGCATTTCGTTAGGAACAATTTTACCTGATGAGTCAGGGGCCCTTTTAACTCGATGATTAGAGTAATTTGGTTGCCAGTTTTGACGATAATTATCTATCCACACCGAAGTTAACGGAATGGCTTGTTCCCAAAGGCTAGTTAGTTCATTTTTGACATTACAAATAACGTCCCCACGTTCAGTTGAAGTGATACGCAAGTTCCATTCAAAATTCTTTTTCAGAGCGTTTTGAGTTAAATTGGAACTTCCAATGAGCGCACTTTCATAGTCTTCATGGTCAAAATAATAGGCTTTAGTGTGAAAACCATCTTGATCCAAAATTCTAACGTCAAGATTAGGGATTCGCAACAAATCTTCAAAAACTTTAGGATTATTGAAACCAAGATAGGTTGAGGTAATAAGTTTTCCGCGAATACCGTGTGTAGCAAGATCTGCCAGAGTACTTTTAAGATCTAATAGACCACCTGAAGTGACAAAGGCAACAGCGATAGTAAATGATTTAGCGCTGCGTAGTTCGTCTTCTAAAGTTTCGAGAACGGTGCCATTCTGATTGGTTATTAGTGCTGGCTGATAACGTGATAATGACTGAATTGAATTGTCTAGGAAACCAAAATTTATTCCCTGGTTAATTTCGTAATCAATGTCCATATGTGAGTCCTATCTTTACATTATTTATAATGATTAACTTGAATTTTACTAATTCCAATAGACAAGTATATCAGAACCATCTCGATTATCTAATGTACAATAAAGAGTAGAGGAGGTGCAGTTTTATGAGTCAAACTAATTATTTCATAATAGATTCCAGTTCCAGCATTGAACACAATGATGTCGACTTCAAATATTATAGCTACCAAAACCGCAACAATAATCAATTACATAAGGGTGATTTAATCATTTATCGTCGCTCCGGCAGTGCATCGGAGTGGGGTAATGAATTTTATCTTTATGGCGCTGGTAGATTCGGCAATGTTGTGAGACACGATTCAACTACTGGTAACGATATTGTCGCAATTGAAAATCCTTACCTGTTTTCACATCGACTCATGAAACAAAATTTACGTACCTTCGATTGGACGTTTCGAAAATTTAAGGGTAAATGGTCTAATTTTTTCAACATGAACGGAATTACACAGATAAATGAGCACGACTACCTGGGATTGTTGGAACGTCAAAAAAATATGGTAACTGAACCAAAACTGTCAGATACAGAAGAATTGTTGGCGGTAAAGTGTTATCAAGCTGAAAAGAATGAACTTTACTTTATCAACGATGAAGCTAAAGGTGTAAAAACTTACGATGCAGTGCAAAAGTTTTTCGCGGATAAAGTAAAGTTTAATTATCATTATAAATCGGCGGTAGCGGGTCCGGTTGATGAGGATGATTTGGTAGTAGCGAGAATTGTCCCTTGGGCAGTTAATAAGAATATCCGTTTAGATCCACGCAATGGTATTAGTTTTTCTAAAACACTTGCCAAAGCCTTTACCTCGGGGTATTTCACCTTTAACGATAAAGGCCATATTGTCATTTCTGACATGGCTGCACATGATGCAGAAACTAATAAATTATTAAATAAATATAAAAATAGAAAAATACATATGAACTACCAATATTCTCCTAATAAAGAATATTTACAATATCATCGAGAACATGTTTTCAAAAGATAACCCTATTGACGAATAGAATACTTACTTGTATTATATGAACAACAACTTTTAATTAAGTCCAGTGAGACTTGGAAAGTACAATCGCTTATGGGGAAACCCTAACTAACTTTCTTTGTCGCACTGGCAAGGGAAGTTTTTTTATATCTTGAATTTTTAATCAGATCCAGAGAGGTCTCAAAGGTTCAGTCTAAATAATCAATCTAAGACAAAACTTGAGGGATGCTGGATAAAGCATCCCTTTTTCTGTCTCAAATATTGTGAAAGTTTGGAGAATATTATGAAAAGATATCTAGTTTTTGAAGATGGTACATATTTTGAAGGTAAGGCCTTCGGTAGTGATGTTGAAACAATTGGTGAGTTAGTTTTCACAACTGGTATGAGTGGATACCAAGAAGCTATCACTGACCAATCTTACAACGGTCAAATTATCAATTTTTGTACACCGATGATTGGTAATTACGGAATTGCTAAAAAGTTTAATGAATCACCAAAGTCATACATCAAAGGTGTTTTGGCTCGTGAGATTGCTGAAGTCGTGGGCAATTACCAAAGTGAAATGACTATCGACCAATTCCTCAAGGAAGAAGATATTCCTGGAATTTACGACATTGATACACGTGCCATCACTTTAAAAATTAGAAAAGCTGGGGCTTTGAAAGCTGCCATTGTCGACAACTTGAATTCAGGTTTGATTGACCAAATTGCAGACTGGCAATTAGATAGGAATCAGTTGGATAAGAGTATTACTGAAACTTCACAAACATTTGCCGGCCATGGTAAACACGTTGTCATGCTGGATTACGGATACAAACAAAGTATCGTCGACGAATTACAAAAGCGTGATATCAAAGTCACAGTTGTCCCGGGAAATACTTCGGTAGAAGATATCGAAAACTTGAAACCAGACGGGATTTTGTTGAGTAACGGACCTGGAGATCCAGTCGATCATACTGATATTTTGGACAATATTGTCGAACTAGAAAAGAAGTATCCCATCTTTGGAATCTGCATGGGACACCAACTACTTTGCCTAGCTAACGGTGCGAAAACTTTCAAGATGAAATTTGGACATCGTGGTTTCAATCATCCTGTTAAAAATTTGGAAACAGGAAAAATTTATTTCACTTCACAAAATCACGGTTACGCAGTTGACCCAGAATCCGTTGCTGACACTGACTTGAAAGTGACACAAGTTGAATTGAATGATCAAACGGTTGAAGGTGTTGAACATACTAAATACAATGCTTTCTCAGTTCAATTCCATCCTGATGCAATGCCAGGGCCACACGACGCCGACTTTATTTTTGATAAATTTTTGGAAAGACTAAACAAATAGCTGGAGGAAAAATTAATTATGCCAAAGAGAACAGACCTTAAAAAGATTATGATCATCGGTTCTGGCCCAATCATTATTGGACAAGCTGCCGAATTCGACTATTCAGGAACTCAAGCTTGTTTAGCTCTTAAAGAAGAAGGCTACGAAGTTGTTTTGATCAACTCTAATCCTGCTACGATCATGACTGACAAGCACATCGCTGATAAAGTTTACATCGAACCAATTACTTTGGAATTCGTAGAAAAAGTTTTGGTTAAGGAACATCCCGATGCCATCTTACCAACATTGGGTGGTCAAACAGGTCTGAATATGGCTGTGCAATTACAAGAATCAGGTATTCTTGATCAATTAGATATCGAAATTATTGGAACTAAATTGAACACAATCAACGAAGCCGAAGACCGTGAAGAATTCAAACGTTTGATGCAAAGATTGAACGAACCAATTCCGGCTTCAAAAACAGCTTATACATATCAAGATGCAAAAGATTTCACTGACCAAATTGGTTTTCCTGTAATCGTTAGACCAGCTTTCACAATGGGTGGAACTGGTGGTGGTGTCGCACATGACGCTGTCGAATTAAAAGAAATCGTTGAACGCGGATTAAAAGTTTCGCCATCAACTGAATGTTTGATCGAACAAAGTATCGCCGGTTTCAAAGAAATTGAATTTGAAGTAATGCGTGATAGCAATGACAATGCTTTGGCCGTTTGTCATATGGAAAACGTTGATCCAGTGGGAATTCATACAGGAGATTCAATCGTTGTTTCCCCAATCCAAACGCTATCCGATACTGAAGTACAAAAGTTACGTGACGTTTCACTAAAAATTATCCGCGCCTTGAAGATTGAAGGTGGTTGTAACGTTCAACTAGCCATCGACACAAAGACTAGCAACTATTACATCATCGAAGTAAACCCACGTGTCAGTCGTTCATCAGCTTTGGCTTCCAAGGCAACTGGTTACTCGATTGCGAAGATTGCGGCGAAGATTGCCGTTGGATTAACATTAGATGAAATCACCAATCCAATTACAGGTAAGACCTTTGCCCAATTTGAACCAGCATTGGACTACGTTGTCTGCAAGATTCCACGTTGGCCATTTGATAAGTTTTCAAAAGCTGACCGCACAATTGGTACACAAATGAAAGCTACCGGCGAAGTAATGGCCTTAGGTCGTAACTTTGAAGAAGCACTCCAAAAAGCTGTTCGTTCTCTAGAAATTGACCAGCACGATCTAATTATGGATTCGCTCAAAGACAAATCGACCGAAGAATTGGAAGAATACGTTCAAATCCCTAAGGATGACCGTTTGTTCTATTTAGCCGAATTGTTGCGCCGTGATGTTTCCTATGAAAAAATCAATCAACTAACAGCCATCAATCCATTTTTCTTAGCCAAAATGAAGAAAATCATTAACTTCGAAACAGAATTGACGAATGGGACATTAACGAAGGAGATTGTAACTGAAGCTAAACGTTTAGGTTACTCGGATCGAACAATTGCTCGTCTGAATGATTTGCCAGAAGATGTTATCCGTTCATACAGGATTCAGAGTGAAATTTTGCCAACTTACAAGACGGTTGATACTTGTGCCGGAGAATTTGAAGCGGAGACACCATATTTCTATAGTACTTATGAAACTGAAAATGAATCAGAAAAAATGTCTGATAAATCCGTTCTGATTTTAGGTTCAGGTCCAATCAGAATTGGACAAGGTATCGAATTCGATTATTCAACTGTCCACTGTGTCAATGCCGTTCAACAAATGGGGTATAAAGCAATTGTTATCAACAATAATCCTGAAACAGTTTCAACTGACTACTCAATCGCCGATAAATTGTACTTCGAACCACTAACCCTAGAAGATGTTTTAAATGTCTGCGACTTAGAAAAACCAATTGGCGCAATTGTTCAATTTGGTGGTCAAACATCAGTTAATTTAGCAGAACCGCTAAAAGAGAATGGTATCAAGATTTTAGGTACACAAGTTGAAGATATCAACCGTGCTGAAGATCGTGATCTCTTTGACCAAATCATCAAGAAACTAGAAATTCCACAACCAATTGGTGGCACAGCAACTTCCGCAGCCGGTGCGTTAGAAATTGCTCAAAAAATTGGTTATCCAGTTTTGATTCGTCCAAGTTATGTTCTAGGTGGACGAGCAATGGAAATCATCAAGTCAGACGATGAATTGAACAAGTATATGAAAGAAGCCGTACACGTATCAAACAACCATCCAGTTTTGATCGACAGTTACTTAACAGGACGTGAATGTGAAATTGATGCCCTAAGTGATGGTGAAAATGTTCTATTACCAGGTATCATCGAACATATCGAACGTTCTGGAGTCCATTCCGGAGATTCAATGGCCGTTTATCCTCCCCAAAATATTCCCGATTCAGTACAAGATCAAATTGTCGAATATGCTAAACGCTTAGCCAAAGAATTGCATTGTGTGGGAATCATGAACATTCAATTCGTTATCCACGACAATCAGGCTTACGTGATAGAAGTAAATCCACGTGCCAGCCGAACAGTACCATATTTAAGCAAAGTTACCGGAATTCAAATGGCCAGAATTGCAACAAAATTAATCTTAGGAGCCAACTTCAATACCCTAGGATTAGAGCCAGGATTAGCACCAGAATCACGCTTGATCCACGTTAAAGCTCCAACATTCTCCTTCAACAAATTAAATGACGTCGATAGTGCTTTAGGACCAGAGATGAAATCAACCGGAGAAGTTATGGGATCAGGAATTGACTATACCGAAGCCTTGTACAAAGCCTTTGAAGCCACCAACCAACATATCAAAGACGCCGGAAATGTTTTGATCACAGTCAATGACTCCGATAAGAAAGAAGCATCAACCCTAGCCAGAAGATTTGAAGAAGTAGGCTTCCAAGTACTAGCTACAAAAGGAACAGCCGATTACTTTAACAAATTAGGACTCAGAGCCAAAATAGTACCAAAAGTTGGCGAAACGGATAAGGATATTATCTATGACATCACCCACAATAAAGTACAATTATTGATCAACACAATTGGAGACAAACGAACACATACATCAGACGGCTATATCATCAGACAAAATGCCGTCTTGAATTCAGTGCCACTATACACATCATTAGATACAGCCGACGCTATTTTGAAAGTGTTGGAGAAAAGATTTATCGGTGTGAATGCATTATAGAGAGAGCGAAGCAGGGGCGGTCAGCTCCCGAGGATTAAGACTACTTATCTCAGTCGGCAAAGAAGTGCCGGCAGAGATAAGTAGTCTTAACCGGAAGGAGTTGCCCTGCTCTGCAGCTCGTTTCCACTATAAAGCATAGAACAATGATTATTTTCAACAGAACGATTATTAATTTGAACTAAGTTAAAAGGCCTCTTATCGAACGGAAATCGCAAGATTAGGGGCCCTTTTTATAAATAATAAAGTGTAATTGGAAATTTCAAAGAATGTGAATGGGGTAAAATTTTGAGTAATATAAACTATGACGGTGATATGCTGAATTATCTGGATACTTTGGGTGAAGAGCCATTTTACAGTATTGATGAGATGATTGATATCTTTAAAAATGATGGCAAAGTACACGAATCACTGGGTATGATAAGTACTTTTGAATTATTGGAAAGATGCAAAAAATATGAGATTCCTTATAAAAAGGCAAGACGCAAAGTAATTATATGGGACATCTTAGAAAGATCGCATTCTAATTTGACACGTGGCCATTTTTTACATGAACTCTTAGAAGTTAATGAGTACACGAATGACGGTAGTAGCTATATAGTTATGGAATTTGAAGATGAAGATAATAAGAAAGTAATCTTGCATCTAGATGATGAGAAAAAATACCATGAGATTTTCGATGATTATCTCGTTGCGACGAAGATAATTAATAACGGTACAAGTGATTTTAGTATTGAATTTCATTGTAATGCTTTTGATACTTTTAATTACACAAAGGTGATCACAAATTTAGATACGGGATTTAGTAAAAAAGTTAATAAATATCGTATCAGTCCTTTTAATCAAGAGGGAATGTTATGGCTTGTGAATAGTTTAGAAGAAATAGATGATTCTTTTTATACTGTCAAAGAACAAAGGGCTAGATATGATACATATTTTGATTCAACAGAGGATATTGAACTATAGATAAGAAAATTTCAACAAAGGAAAGCCGCTCCCAAATCAACAGGGAGCGGCTTTTTAAGTTACTTATTAACAATTTCAATTTTACTACGGCCATCACCAAGCTTCTTAATCAAAACCTGTTGACCAATAGTCTGTTTCATAGATTCAATATGACTGATAACACCAACCATACGATTTTGCCCGATAGTTTCCAAAGCGGTCATCGATTTTTCAAGTGTTTCATCATCCAAAGAACCGAAACCTTCATCAACAAATAAGGCATCAATTTGAACACCATTAGAAGATGATTGGACAACTTCACTCAATGAAAGGGCGATAGAGAGGGCGGCGATAAATGTCTCACCACCAGATAACGTGTCCGAAGAACGAGATTTACCAGTTTCATTATCAAAAATATTAATATCCAAACCGTGATCACGTATTTTATCGCTAGGGTCATTCGATAATTCAAAAGTATAACGATTGTTAGAAAGCAGATTAATAAAGTGGTCGTTAGCGTAATTGAGAACTTTCTGCAAATAGTTTTGAACAACAAAAGTCTCTAATTTCAGCTTACTGCTGTTGTTACCTTGACCATTTACGATGTTGTACAAGTCGGATAATTGACTGAATTTCTTAGCAAAGTCGCCTTGTTTAGCGATGATTTCTTTGATACGATTCAAGTTCCTTTGGGCATCTTGGAAAGTTCTTTTGGCGTTGGCTACTTGAGAAATTAATTCATCCTTTTTAGCTTGCAAGTTTGTCAAAATTTCTTTGAGAGCCGACAAGTCAGGCTTTTGTTTGTCGGTCAAAGTGGTAGATAATTCTTCAATTCTCTTTTCCAAACGTGTTTTTTCCTGTTTGTAATTAGAAATTTTGATTTGTAAATCAGAAAGGAGACCGTCATTTATTTCTTCTAGCCAGTCACGCAAAATCTTCGGATCATCGGATTTAGCAGTGGGGTCAGATAATGCAGAATCAATCTGCTTTTGTAATTTGTCGATGGAATTTTTTTGATCGGCTAACTGTTTTTCAACATCCGCAAATTGAGTTTGGTTGTTGGAATACTTGAGCTGACTGTCTTGAGCAGTTTTTTGTGTGTCCGCCAATTGCTTTTGATAATCTTCAACAGCCGTATCCAGTTGCTTAATTTCTTTAGCAATTTCTTTACTAGAGCGAGATTCCGTCCCAACTTTAGTAAGTGTCTGTTCGAGATCACTTTCGTTAGCTTTCAGAGAAGATTTCTTAGTGGCTAAAGCTAATTTGAGCTCAGTCTGTTTTTCGGCGGCGACTTTATTAGTATCCAGTAATTTGTCGATTTCCACAGTTAACTTATTAGCAGCTGTTAATTGTTCGTTAAGTGAATCAATGGCTTTTTCAAAAACCTTCTTTGCGGCAGTCATCACGAATTCATCATTGAAAGTTAACTTGGATTTGGCAATCAATTCTTGATAGGTATCTGATAATTGTTGGTTAGCATTATTTAGAGTGTCTTCAGCAGTATCAAGTTCATCGGTTACTTGAGCAATGTTTTCGTTTAAAGTTTCAACTTCTTTTTGGGCAGAAGCAAAACGATTTTGTGACTTATCAACTTGTTCCATCGAAGCCTTGAGTTCAGTTTCGTCTGCATCAACGGTTTTAACCATACCCGAGTGGTCAGTAGACCCACAAACAACGCAAGGTTCTCCGTCAACTAGTTCCTTTTGAAGTTGAGCAATCATCAGGGCTTGACGATGCCCCTTTTTCTCTTGGAAATCAATCTGAGCTTGTTGTAATTTTTCTTCTTTAGTCTGAAGTTTTTCTTTTAATTCATTTAAATGTTTTTGAAGACGTTGAACTTCTTTCTTAGCACTCAGTTGATGGTTTTCCAGTGGCGTGAGCGTTTCAACAAAGTTATCTTTCTCATTTGTGATGGCGTCCTTTTGTGTTTGCAGTGTATCACTGTCGGTCAATTGGGCCTTTTTAGCTGCAATTTTTTCAGTAACTTGTTGAAGTTCCTTATCTTGAGCGGATAACTTATCTTGTAAAGTAGCTAATTCAGGTTTTTGATCAGCAATTTCTTGTTTAAGTTTTTCGATACGTTCAACGTCAGGAATTAAAACAGCCAATTTCTTACTTTCAATAGTTTTCTGATCAAAGATATCCTTTTGAGCCGTAAGTTCCTGATTCTTTGTTGTAGCCAATTGATAATCTTTTTGAGAAATTTCCATTTGAGCCGCTAATTTTTGTTTGCGGTCACTGATATTGCTTAATTCGGTAGTTTTACTATCTAAATCACGGACAATATCTTTCAAACTGTCAGCCCATTGTAATTCGGCAACGTGTTTTTGATTGGCAGAGATGTCAGTTTTTTTATTTACAATAGTCAGCTGGTAATCCTGTTTAGCAGTATCTAAGTCAGTGAATTGCTTGTCTAAATCCTTGGCCGTTTGAAAATTTTTATCAGCTGTTTGAACTTGTCTATTAATTTCATCAGTCTGTTTTTCTACTTTATTGAAGTCCTCATGTCGTTTTTCGACGAATTCTTCGAGGAGGACCATTTTTTGCTCATCAGCCTCGTGACTTAATTGTTCTTTTTCTTCGTCAGTCCAATTATCGGAATCCATTTGAGCAGCTAAATCAGTAGCAAAGGCTTCATTTTTCTTTTTGTCAGTAGTGTAGAGATCTCTTAATTTATTAGCAAAGTCAGAATAAAGCTGTGTACCAAAAATCTTTTTTAGGATGGCTTCCTTGGCATCTGTTTTTGACTTTAAAAATTCGGAAAAATCATTTTGAGGTAACAGAATAATCTTCTTAAATTGTTCTGCCGAAAGGTTGAGGATTTCAGCAATGGCAGTACCGACATCGCTAGGTTTAGCAGCTATACTATCAATCTCGGTTCCGCCGACTTTATCCACAATTGCTAATTTGGCAATTGGTTTTTTATCCACAAGATTGTCACCACGTTGACTTTTTAGCCACTGTTCAGGACGGCGAACAATTCGATAAAGATTATTTCCCTGTTCAAAATAGAAAGTTACTTCGGTTGCTTTATCGATGGGGGCAAATTGACTGCGCATTTCTCGAGCATCACGGCCATCAGTTGTAGTACTGCCGAAGAGGGCAAAGGTCATGGCATCAAAAATCGTTGATTTACCAGCACCAGTATCACCACCGATAAGAAAAATCGGTGCTTCATCCAATTTTCGAAAGTCGATACTAGAATCTTCATGGGGTCCGAAATAATTCATCTGTAAGTAAATAGGTTTCAAAATTATTTCTCCTTTCTTAAATCAACAAAAATTTTATCCACAATTTGTTTTTGAGTCTTGGATAAATCATTTCCAGTTATGCTGTGGAAAAATTGGTCAACTGTTTCATCTGGACTCAATTCACTAATGTTTTGCACAGCTTGAGTCTGTTTATCTTGATAAATATTCTCATAGTCGAGCTCGACAATGGTTCCGTAAATCTCTTGTAATTGAGCACGAACGTTGATGTGCTTGCTGCGGTCAAAATTCTTCACAGTGATAGCAAACCAGGCTGTATCGATTGGCTGTTTTTTATAAAAAACAGGATCGGTTAAGGTATCCCAATCTTCTTGCAACACAATTAAGTCAGTGTGAGGTTTGATTTCCTTAAAGGTACGGGTGATTTTATCGTCATTGATCTCAACAATATCGACACCTTTGCCCTTATTTTTGATGCGAGCTTCTTTGACATTGAACTTCACAGGACTACCAGAATAACGGATTGTTTCACTTGGAGAAGCGAAGCGAGTATGAATGTGGCCCATCATAACATAGTCAAACATGTTAAATTGATCAGCCGTCAAATTGGCTAGGCCACCGACAGTGGAAGTAGTCTCGCTAGTTAGTTCGATCTTCGTATCCTTATTTGGCGTGACCGCAAAGTGAGTGATGAGTAAGTGCTTCTTATTAGGATCAAACTTCTTTTTGATGTCTTCTAAAACCAGATTCATAGCATCAGTTATCGTATGAATTTTTTGAGTATCTTCTTCAGGAACACCTTGTTGATGGTAGTAAGCTCTGACATCCATTGGATCAAAAAATGGCAACATAAAGATTTGAGCTTCAGGAGTCTCAATAGGAGTGAAGGCTTCACTGACTAAAGTGTTGAGGTGGAAATTATTGTATTCCATCCATTCACGACCGTAATTCAAACGTTTAGCGCCATCATGATTTCCGGAAATAGCGTAAATAGGGAAGTGATGGTCGATATTCATTTCTTTAAACATTTCATTTAAAGTTGTGACGGCATCAACGTTAGGAATGGCACGATCGTAAATATCACCCGCAATGACAATACCGTCGACGTGTTCTTCTAAAGCAATTTTTAAAATTTGTTGGAAAGCGGCTTTTTGTTCATCAAGCAATGAGTAGCCGTTTAGAGTCCGACCAATGTGCCAGTCGGCAGTATGTAAAAGTTTCATATTATTCCTCCGTAAAGATTATATTCTACTTCCTTTGTACGTCGAAAAATTGTTTTTAGCAATATTAAATTACGAAAGGATTTTTAATTCGTATTTGTCTTTTGGAATTGAACGGAATAAAAAAGTGAGTGCTAAGGTTCTAGTACTCACTTTTTTGGTTCATATGTGGTTTTCTTCTGTTCTTAATAACCATGGTTTTGTGCAGAATAGTGGAAATGAGTTCCACAAGCCAGATCCCTGTGCTTTGCCTGACTTCACGAACTGTCTGCTTCGCAGCTAATTCGCAAAGTCTTGCAAATGCTCAGAATCTAAGCGGGCTTGTTCCACTCTCTAATGGAAATGAGCTACGCAGGGGCAACTCCTTCCGGTTAAGTCAACTTTCTCTGCCGGCGCTTCGCTGCCGACTGAGAAAGTAGTCTTAATCCTCGGGAGCTGACCGCCCCTGCTTCGCTCTCTGCTCTAATCGTTCAGATTGTAACGTAACTTCATATGTTCTGAACCCATTGTAACCATGTCTCCGAGTAGCTTAGTTTGTTTCTCAAAGGCTACGTCGGCTAATTTCTTATTAGCTTCTTCAAGATACTTTTCGGCATCGTTTTGGTTGGCGATTTCCTTGTCGGTATCATTTTGAATCTTGCGATATGTACTCATGGCATCTAGTTCATAATCGTTTCTCATATCAACGTATAGATCGTAATCTGTATCGCCTAATAGGGCTGTGGTACAGCTTAACCAGTACATGTTGTTCATGTCGAATTTGCCTGTGGCATTCTTGTATTGTGCTGGTGTGTCGTTTACGTTGGCATAGAATGGTACTACGGTATTAAAGGTATTGGCACCGTATGCTAACCAGTGAATTCCGGCAATTTCTGCGGGAACGTTATTTCTGATTTGTAGAATATGAACGTCGTGGTTTCTGTTGATACCAATTGGTCTGAAGAGCTTCTTTTCAGCTTCGGTACCTGATCCATAAACGTCATACTTAGTATTTTCAAAGTGTGAGCTCAAGACGAACTTAACATCTTCGATGGAAATCTTACGGTTGGCGTGGCAGATGAATGGTAGGTCTTGGTTCATTGGATCATCTGGTGTGTCGTCAGGGCTGAAGAATTTTTGTCCAGACCAAGCACGAGGGTTGTTGTAGACGGTATCTTTAATTGATGAACTACCCAAGATATGTCTTAAGTTATATTGATCGAAATCAGGATTCAAATTGTTTTGATCAATAAGGTCTTTCAAATCAGCTGAACATAGTGTGTCAGTTGAATCAAAGTCGAAATTGTCGATGTTCATACGGTTGGGTGCAACTACATAAGCATCATCAGGAATACGAACAGCTGCCCAGTGATGTCCACCGATTGTTTCTAACCACCAAACTTCTTCGTTATCGGAAAAAGCAATTCCGTTTGGTTCGTAAGTTCCATACTTTTCTAGCAAAGCACCAAGACGTTTAACACCATCTTTAGCACTGTGGATGTATGGAAGAACTACGGTTACAAGGTCTTCTTCACCAAGTCCGTTTTCAACGAATGGGTCCAAGCCTAAGACGCGTGAGTTAGTAGTAATAGTTTCGGTCGCTGACATAGCGATGTTTTCGCTGTTAATACCGGCTGCGGGCCAGATTCCGTTTGTCAAAATTGAGTTAGGAATTGAAGTGTAACGTAGAGGGTTATCAGGCAAAGATACGTTGACTTTACTGATAACTGAAGTGTAATCCTTAGGTTGATCTTCGGGATTAACTACTACAAAACGTTGAGGATCAAGTGCTTCGTGACCATCATCGTTTCTAGAAATAATTGTTGAACCATCAATAGAAGCTTTTTTACCAACTAAAATTGATGTACATGAACCTTTAATACGCTTTTCCATTATTTAAATCGCTCCCTTTATGGTTATTGATAGTTTAATTATAACTGGTTTGACTGGTGAAACCAAATGGACTAATTATTGATCTGTGCATACGTATCATAATACTCATTAATGATTGTGTGGGTAAAAGTTTTGATTTGTTCAGATATCACTACTTCTGGCTTAACTAATAAGGAGTGAATCTGATAAATAAAATACTCTTTTAAGTACTGTTCTCCTTTTTCCAGACTTATTTGATTAGTTCTGACATTATCCAAAATGCCATGAATATTGATTTGATTTTGGAAAAGTAGGAATTCTGCGGAAACATCATTAATAATCAATTGTTGCTGTTGGGCGGCTTGATAATATTTTTCTAAAGCTTGGAAATATTTTTCGTAGCCGTGACTAAATTGACGATACATTTGTGGATAAGCTTGTTTTAATTCAGTTTTGAACAATTCTGTGGTCGAACCCATCAATAAGAGGGAATTCAAAATAGTTGGTAGTAAATTCTCATCCGCAACTTTTGTAGGGATGGGATTTTTTTGTAGAAATTCTAAGTGTCGTTGAACAACTGATTGGACGATCTCATCTTTATTTTTAAAGTAGATATAGAGTTTGGCACGACTGATGCCGGCCATTTTTGCTAAATCTACCATTGAAAAGTTATCGAATCCTTGTATGAGAATGATGTGGTTAAATTTGATAATTAATTCTTCTTTTGGTGTCATGCAATAATACCTCCAAAAATAATTATAACATTTGTTTGACAAAATAGACACTTAATAGTATTATTTGTCTAAATTAAACAAACAGAGGACATAAATTATGAAAAAAGTTATTGTAACAGGTGGTACAGGATTCGTTGCAGGATGGGTGATCGTCGATTTTCTTAATGCAGGATATGAGGTCAGTACTAGTGTGCGCTCAATGAAAAAAACAGATCATTTAGAAAAGGAAATTGCTGGAGAGGTTTCTAAAGATGAAATGAAGAATCTTAGTTTCTTTGAGGCTGATCTAACTAGCGATAAGAATTGGGTAGAAAGTATTAAAGGTGCTGATGGCGTGATCCACGTAGCTTCACCAATGGGGAATGGAATTCAAACGGTTGAAGAATTGGTTAATGTTGCCAAGAATGGAACACTTACAGTTCTAAAAGCAGCTAAAGCAGCTGGCGTTAAGCGAGTAGTAATGACTAGTTCACAGGCAGCATCTACTCCTGAAAGTGGTAGTACCGCCGTTTTGGATGAGAGTTTTTGGACGGATGTTAAGAATCCAGATTTAGATCCTTATCGTATTTCAAAGGTTGAGTCTGAGAAAGCTGCTTGGGAATATGACAAAGAAGAGGGTATGGAATTGACAACAGTACTTCCAGGTGCAATCTTTGGTCCTATTTTGTCAGATAAAGCGGTCAGTTCTAATCGAATTCTGTTACAAATGTTAAACGGATTGCCAATGACACCACATGTTCCGTTAGAAATTTCGGATGTTAGAGATTTAGCCAGGCTGCACCGATTAGCCTTTGAGAATCCCGTTGCTATTGGAAAAAGATACCTAGCTGCTTCTCAAGTATTACAGATGGCAGATGTAGAAAAGATTTATCAGACTAATTTCCCATATAAAAAAATTAAAATCAGAATGATGCCTAATACAGTGACTAAATTATTAGCGCGCTTCGTTCCTAGCTTGCGTGCATTAGTACCAATGTTGGATCGTAAATATCGTCATACGACTGCCGCTGCGGAAAATGATTTGGGCTGGACACAACATAAACCAGAAGAAACAATCATGGATGCAGCTAAAACTTTGATTAAATTAGGACTTGATAAATAATTTTGAAAAAACAATTGACCTAGACCACACTCTAAGTACTATTGTTAAATCGTTGAGAAAAACGAAAGGAACTTAAAAACTTATGAAACAACTAAATATTGGTAACACAAATTGGAAAGCATCAGCTGTTGCATTAGGAATCATGCGCATGGAAGCTTTATCAGCTAAAGATGCAGCCAAAACACTTGAAGCCGCTGTTGAAAGTGGTATTAACTATATTGATTCAGCCGATATCTATGGTATGGGTAATTCCGAAAAAGTTTTCGGACAAGCTATGAAAGAAGCAAACATCTCACGTGATGATGTCTATATTCAATCAAAAGGTGGAATCGTCTTTGATCCAGCTCGTAGTCACGGAAGTTTTGTTTTCGGTAAAAGATATGAATTCTCAAAGAAACATATCATTGAAGCCGTTGACGGAATCCTAGATAGAATGCAAATTGATTATCTAGATTCATTCTTATTGCACCGTCCAGATCCATTGATGGAACCAGAAGAAGTAGCCGAAGCCTTCGACGAATTGCAAAGAGATGGAAAAGTAAGACACTTCGGTGTTTCCAACTTCAATCCCCAACAATTCCAAATGCTACAAGAAGCCGTTGACCAAAAATTATTGATCAATCAATTACAATTCAGTATCGCCCACACAGGAATGATCGATTACGGCATGCACACAAACATGACCGATGCTCGTTCTATAAATCATGACGGAGGACTATTAGAATTCTCCAGAAGAATGGGAACAACAATCCAAGCATGGTCACCATTCCAATATGGGATGTTTGAAGGAACCTTCATCGGCAGTGACAAATTCCCAGAATTGAATGCTAAGTTACAAGAATTGGCAGACAAGTATGGAGTAAGTAAGAATGCCATAGCAGTAGCATGGATCTTAAGACATCCAGCAGGAATTCAAGTGTTGATAGGAACAATGAATCCAGAACACGTAATTGATAGTGCAAAAGGTGCCGATGTGGAACTTACTAAACAAGAGTGGTACGACGTATACTTCGCAGCAGGAAATGACTTGCCTTAGAGAGTGGAACAAGCCCGCTTAGATTCTGAGCATTTGCAGGACTTTGCGAATTGGCTGCGTAGCAGACAGTTCGTGAAGTCAGGCAAAGCACAGGAATCTGGCTTGTGGAACTCGTTTCCACTATAAAGCAGAGAAGCATGGTTATTTAAAAATAGAAGATAACCAGTTAAGAAAAGAACCATGGTTATCTAATCCAGAATCCAAGCATCAAGAAAAAATACAAAAAACCGCTAAACTCTTTTTTTGAGTCTAGCGGTTTTTAAATTATTTAGGTAAATCGATTCCAGCACCAGTAATACCAGAAAGATACTTCTCTAACAAAACATTTTTAACATGGAACTGGGCGCCAGGCTTAGTATAAGTAGCGACCTGAATAACCAAAGTGCCATCAGGTTGGTTGGAGAATCCCACAATATAAGGTTTCTTAGTAATCTGTAACTTCGCCAAATCCAAATCCTGATTGATCTGGTTAATAATCTTAGTGATCTCTTCAAAAGGAGCAGCACTAGAAACTGGAATTTCCATTAGAGCCTGCATATTATTACGGGATTTATTGCTGACGACAGTGATATTGCGGTTAGGGATGTAATTCAGCGTGCCGTCGACACTTTGAATTTGAGTTGTTCGGATACCAACATAAGTGACCTGGCCTTCGACATTATTAACTGTGATCGTATCACCGACACTAATTTGTTGCTCCAAAAGGATGAAAAAACCATTGACCATATCGGAAACGAATCCTTGGGCTCCAAGACCAATAGCCAAACTGAAGATCCCGGCACCAGCAATCAATGTGCCAACAGGAATTCCAATCGCTGATAGTAAAGCGTAGATCCAGAAAAATAATAGGATATATTTAAAAATATTGAGAACTAGAGTATAGATTGTATCAAGCTTTTTAGGGGAAATACCGCGCTTATAATTACGCAGACCAGTTTTAAAGATATGACGAATAATCTTTTTACCGATCCAGTTGATCAAAAGTAAGACGACTGTTAATAGGATCAATTGAAAAACGACCGAAGCAACGTGTTGTAAAACTGATTCCCAGTCGACCTTCAGAAACATTTTTTTAATAAGAGTATTTAAGTTAAGGGATGTGTTCAAAATTTCAGTTCCTTTCAAAAAGTAGCTGAAATAATGATAGCATAAACGAAAAAGCAGCTAAACTGGTCATTAACCAATTTAGCTGCTTTAACTTAATTTAAATAACTCTTAGGAACAAAGTCTTCAACTGCAACGTATAGTTTATCAGACAAATCTTTGTATAATTCGTGTTCGCCAGTTTGCAGTGTGAAGTTCAGATTGTCGCAAGATTCGATCAATTTAATTGCGGCAGCAATCTTTAAATCATCGTGTGAATAGTCGATATCGCTTTTTCCTGTAACGGTGATATCTAATGTCGGCTCATTTTTTCCTAAAGTGTAGTCTTGAATGTTTTCTGTTATCAAAATATATGCCCTCAATCTTTGTATTTCGTTAGGATACACAAGATAACACAGAATAAGTTACATTTATAGACTAGCATACAGATTGTAAATATTGAGTTATAAATGTTGATATATCAAGGATGCTTGTAACTCTAGCTTTTAATTAGGTCATTATATCGGTATAACTAAAGAAAAAGGAGCTGAACGAATGGACTTTGGAGCGCAGATAAAAAAATTACGTACTAGTAAAAATTTGACACAAGAACAATTGTCACAAAAGTTGAATGTTTCACGACAAACAATTTCCAGTTGGGAGAATAATCGTAACTTACCAGATTTAGAAATGGTCGTTACGATTGCCAAAACGTTCCAATTGTCTTTAGATCAGTTAATCCTGGGAGATAAAACGATGACGACAAAATTAATGAATGATAGTAGCGAGGTTAGAAAAATGCGAATTAACTTATATGTAACTATAATTACCATTTTAGCCGGAGTAGGTTGCTTCGTACTATTCAATATGATTGGTTCAACCTTAGATGGTAACGGCGTTTTGCATGAACCATTTTTCCTAGTTCCCATTGGATATCTATTCTTACTAATGGGACTGATCAGTGGATTCATCTACCTATTTAGAAAATTACGTAAACGAAACTAAGATATTTCACTACGCAAAATGTGTTCCATAGCTTTATTGTGGGCCAGCTCGTCGATCAATTTATCCAAATAACGAATTTCTTGAATCAGTGGATCTTGGATGTTCTCCACGCGAATACCACAAATAGACCCTCGGATTAATGTAGTATTCTCGTTGATATGTGGGGCATTCTGGAAAAAGCTAGCTAGACTGGCGCCACTTTGTATTTGTTCCAATAACGTTTGATCGTTATAACCAGTTAACCAATAGATTATCTGGTTAACTTCGGATTGTGAGTGACCTTTGCGTTCGACTTTTTTGACATAAAGTGGGTAGAGATCACGAAATGCCATTTGGGTGATGTCTTTCTTCTTCATAATTACCTCCATTAACCTTTTTAGTTAGTGTAACAAAATAAAGTGAGTTAGGTTGTGGTTCGAACTCGGGTGCGAGGTTAATATCAACTGACATGGTTTAAGTATGCCGTCGTTCGCAGAAAATATGTGGGCCACTGGAACGTGGTGGACACGGCTTGAAGCTAATAATTTTGCACTTCGCGCAAAATTATGGATCTCCAAGTCCGGTCTTCTACTAACCTTGCTTTGCAAGCTAAGTAGAATTTCACCACTTAGGGCCCACATATTTTCTGCGGACGACTATATCTCGGGTTCTAAAATTATTGATTAAAATTGCAGTGTTTGGATAACTATTGGTTTCTTATGATGAGATAGATATTGCATATAGTCAGGAGCAATAAGATCGATTGGTCTCAGCCGTGAAAGCATATTTAACAATTTATCGGCTATTAAAAAAGTTTGGCTAAAATACAGATTAACGAAATAACTTTAAGTCACTACTGTCTAATATTTAAAAACTTACAAACAATAGAAATACTCTTTAGTCCGGAGCAAAAATTGGGAATGCGTTCAGCTATGAGATTATTGTTACCGGCTATGCCGGTTACAATAAGGCCGACTTCGAAGATCCATTATTTTGCGCAAAGCGTAAAATAATTAGCTCCGAATCGCGCCCATAGCGTTCCAACAGCATTCCCAATTTTTGTGGAGGACGGCATCATCAGCAACTATAACCAAATTTGAATAAGAAAAGTGAGTTAACGCCTGAACTTTGATTTAGTATGGTAAAGTAGATTTACTCAGACAATAGAAGGGAAACAAAAATATGACATATCCACAATTGGATTTAGAAAATGCTACTGGTAGTGTAGCAACGATTAAAACAAATCACGGGGTAATCAAGGTTCAACTATTCGATGAATTGGTTCCTAAGACAGTTAAGAACTTTATCGAATTGGCCCAAAAGGGTTACTACAACGGAATTATTTTTCACCGTGTGATTCCTGACTTCATGATTCAAGGTGGAGATCCTACTGGTACTGGTGCTGGTGGTGAAAGTATCTACGGTGCAAGCTTTGAAGATGAATTTAGTGACCAATTGTATAACCTAACGGGTGCTCTATCAATGGCTAATGCCGGTCCTAATACTAACGGTAGTCAATTCTTTATCGTTTCAAACGAAAATATGCCTAAGCGTATGATTAAGGAAATGGCTAGTGCTGGTTATCCTGAAGAAATTATTGCTGCTTACAAGAATGGTGGTACTCCTTGGTTGGATCATCGTCACACTGTCTTTGGACAAGTTATTGAAGGTATGGACGTGGTTCAAGAAATCAGTCGTGCTAAACGTGACGGTAATGACAAGCCTAAGGAAGATGTTGTTATGGAAAGTGTTGAGATCAGTAAGTAAGACTTGTTTCTTGGAGAAATGAAGTTGTTAGTTCTTGATAGGTATTTTTAAAATAAGAATTCTTGAGAAAAACTAGATTGATGGGATGTTCAATTTTGAATCCTGGAAAATCTAGTTTTTTTAATTTCCCATTTTTAACTTCATCACTGACGAGTGATTCATAGATGAAAGTCACACCGGAGATCTGTTTGAGTAATTCGATGATGGTGTTGGGACTGGCTATTTCCATTACTTTGTTGAAGTCGCTGATCTTGTAATTTTGTGTAGCTAACCAATTTTCGAAAATGTTGCGGCTGCCTGAGCCGGGTTCTCTGATGAGCAATGTTTGATTAAAGAGGTCTTCGATTGTTGAGATATGAAGTTGTTGTGGGGAAATACAGACGAAGTTTTCTTTTTGTAGGAAAAAGGAGTCGAATTCGTCGGTGTCAAAGTTACCTTCAACTAAACCAAAATCAATCTTCCCGTCACGAATGTTTTGCAGAATGTGGTCGGTATTCTTAATTTCGGTAGTTGAGATCTCAATTTTATCGGTTATATGATTGAGAAACTTTGGTAGAAGGGTGGAACTGAGTGACAGTGTGCAACCCATGTTAAATTTAGCGGGTGTTTTTAATGAATTCAGAACCTTTTCACTTTCAAACTCAACTTGTTTAGCGTAGTCAGCTAATTTCTGACCAATATCGGTTAAGTGGATTCGATTGTGATCACGAATAACCAAAGAGAGATTCAATTCATTTTCGAGCGAGGTTATTTGTTGAGAAACGGCTGGTTGAGTGATAAATAATTCTTGGGCAGTCTTGGTGAATGAGTTGGTATCAGCTAAGACGACCAGGGTTTGATAACGTTTATCTAACATAATGGCTCCTTTGATAAATTTTGCTTATGCAAAACTAATAAATACTAATTTTTACTTATGCTAATTATATATTATCCTCTTTAACAGGGAGGATTCACTTATGTATTTAAAATTTTTTGAAAAAAGCTTCTATTATGCATTCTTTATGACCTTATTATGTTCAATAGTCGGTAGCTTCTTAGGTGGGCTACCATATTTAACCGTAATCGGTGCGTTAGTTCTTTCATTGATGCTGGGAATGATGTTTCAACTATATCGTCCAGCGATTCAAAAAGCAGAAAGTGGGATTGGGTTCATTTCCAATAAGTTTTTACGCTTGGGGATTATCCTATTAGGATTCAAGTTGAATTTAATCGATTTGGCACACGCTGGAGTGAAGACGATTCTCTTCGCGATGGTTATCGTCAGTGGAATGATCGTATTGACTTATAACATTGCTAGAAAATTTGGTGTCAGCAAACGATTGGCTATTTTGACTGCCAGTGGAACTAGTATTTGTGGTGCTGCCGCTGTTATGGGTATTTCACCACAGATCAAAGTTTCTAAAGAGCAGGAAGCCGCTAAGCATAATGATGAAGTATTGGCTGTAGCAATCGTAGCTATCTTGGGAACGGTATTTACTTTAATTGAAATTGCCATCAAGCCACTATTGCATATGACTTCAATGCAGTTCGGAGTTATGGCTGGTGGTTCACTGCATGAAATTGCCCATGCGATTGCAACAGGTAGTGCTGGTGGGTCAGTTAGTTTGAGTGCTGCAATCATTACTAAGTTGTCTCGAGTATTACTATTAGCACCAGCCGCTTTAATAATTGGTATTTGGTATCAACATCAGGATAAAACTAATGATGGTGAAAAAGGTAAATTACCGATACCTTGGTTTATGGCAGGATTCTTATTAGCTAGTGTGATTGGTACCTTTGTTCCTATGTCTGCTGGTTTATTGAACTTGCTAGTTAAGTTAGCTTATTTAGTTCTAGGAATGGCAATGGCTGCTTTAGGGATGAGTGTTAATTTTAAAGCCTTTCTAAGTAGTGGTCGAAATGCGGTATTAGCTGCATTGTCAGCTTCAGTGATTTTATTGACCTTTGCTATTGTAGTAAGCAAAACATTCTTCTAAAATGCGTACTTTCCTCATTGGAGAGTGCGTTTTTTGTTTGTTGAGGAAATTTTAAAAATCAATTGACCAGTTTGGTAACTGTGATAATGTAAGATACATAATGTCATATCGAAGTTATATCCGCTAACTAATAGGAAGAAACAGAATCAGTTTTAATTAATTTACAGAAAATTGAGAAAAATAATAAAAAGGGGTTGCAACGTCGTAACTGAACGGGTAATATATATCTTGTTGTTGCGACAGAGCAACGGCGTCAACGCTTTGGAGCTTAATTGCTTCTCCGTTGATTCCAAATTATTTTAAAGAAGTGCTTGACATGTTCTTGTTACTTCGATATGATAATTAAGTTGTCTGTTGGATGACTTCTAACTCTTATCAATTCGTTGATAATTAGTTAGAAAAAATTATTTTAAAAAGTTCTTGACAAGCTTTTGTCTCCTTGATAGAATAATTAAGTCGCTGATGAGCGTAAGCGCTTAATCAGCTGGTAGACCTTTGAAAACTGAACAAAGTTTTAACACTAAAATTGTGTAGGCCAACATTTATTTGTTGGATTTACAACGAAGTCAATT